>NZ_CFQVBI010000046.1:0-14563 GCF_986095205.1 Megamonas sp.
TAAGATTTCTATTTATCTAATACTCAAAATCATCGTATCCTGCTGGTTGTCTTCTAGTAATATACCTATTTACAGCTGCGTCTTTAGCCTACATTTTAGCCTTAGCATCTAACTGTTTTATAACAGGATTAGGTAAATTCCAATAATTAGTATTATACTAATTAATTATATCTTCATATACTTTAGCGTAATTATCACCGTATGTATTCTAAATCTATCTAGCTCTTTCCATATAAGCTGGATTAGAATATAGATCTTCAATTATTCTATTTCTAGATTCTATAGCATCATCATATAATTTATATGTACGAGCTTTATCTTCAGCTTCTCTACGGAATAAACTATTTATTTTATCCTACACAGTTCTCCTTACTTCTGGTACATATTTAGAAGAGTATTTAGTTAATCCTCTAGCTATATTAGATACTGCATTACCTGCTAATTTAAATACTGGATTAAGTAAAGCTCCTTCTACATATAAACTACCTAATGGATCTGAATTTGAAACGTAACCTGCACCTGGATTATATCCATATGTAGGATTATATGGATCTCCTTTAGGGTCAAAGTTAGTAATAGGTCTTTCACTAGTACTCTATGGTGGGTCTTCATCTATAATACCACCATTTGCGTATTTAATGTACCTATTATTGAAGTATTTACTAGGTTTAAAATATTTTAAACCTTCTGTAGATATATTTGCAACGCCTTCTGTATCAAATGGTACAAATATTGCGCTGCCTTTTTCAATATCTGAAAAATTATACGGACCTTGATAATTACCATGTTTACCAACCATCCATTTAGCGTTATCTCCCGGTACGCCTACTATTATTTCAGATGAAGTGTTTCCACTAGAAGTAGTACCTTTCCAAACATCTCCTGCTGAAAAAGCTTTTCCTCCGTGTGAATTTCCCTTTGCTTTTTTTAATGTAACAGTTTTCCCATTAGGCAAAGTAATCGTTCTTCCACCAGTTGTTACTACATTTTCTGGAATTTCTCTAAATGAATTAGTGTTTATAATATCATCTAATTCTTGTTGCACAGTTCTTCTATAAGCGTAATTAGATGGTAATTTTCTACCAACATAATTATCTAATAAATCATTTGTGATTGATTTTAATCCTCTAACTCCAGTAAGTATATCAAACTCTGGACTAACTATTTCTAATTCTCCACCTTTATACGGTGATTTGCTACCATATTTGTATTGAAAATCATTCTTTATTCTCTATGCTCCAGTAGCAGGTATAAATACCTATTCTTTATACACAGGCGCAACATATGTGTTATCTTTTACTTCTCCACCATCTGCATACTTCTTCCAATCCCAGTACTTCAGCTAGGGATTATTCTCCCTAGCCTACTTATACTGTTGCATTCTCTATCTAAATGCTTCACGTTCCATAATTATTTACTTTTCTTAGAACCCTTTTTAGAGCTCTTCTTTCCACCTTTACAAGCCATAATTAATTCTCCTTATTATTTTTAATTTTAATGTATTTCAACCAAGCAAAATGTTTTCTTTGTTTACAATAGTCAAGATTAGTATCGTTGTTATAAGCTTCTTCTTCAAAAGATACATCATGATATCTATCTCCTTGTTTATCTGACAATCTAGCTAGAGATACTATTAAATATTCAATGCCATACCAAATATAGAAAGGTAACCACAGCATTTCTTGCATCTATTTGAGATGAATCTTTTCGTGATTATATTCAATATCTGTTATTTTAGATTTATCTCTAGTAAATATCAAACCAAATATATTGATGTATTTATAACCCTTAAATGGTATAAATTTATTCTGTATTACTTTCATATTACTTCTCTCCTGTTACTTTATTGCGAATAGCAGTTTTTGCTTTTAATTTCTCTCTATCCATAGCAGCTTTATCAGACATACGTTGCAACTCAGTTTCATGCTTCATTCTATCTTTTTCAAGCTGTATCTTCTTATTTTCAGCTTCTCTCTTCTGCTCTATTTCTCTACGCTTATTGTTGAGTTCTAATTGTTTAGTAGCAATATCAGAATTTATCTTCTACTATTCTAGAGCTTGTTTTCCTATTTCAATTGGATCAGGAATTCCATTCATATCTTGATCCATATTCTCAGCACCACGATAAGCATTAAGTTGTGCTACAGTAATTTTAGTAGCATTGTCTTGATCTACTTTATATTTTTCAAGATCCATTTCAGCTTCTTTAAGCATAAGCTCTTCTTCTTTAAGCTGATTCTGTTGTTCTGCCATTTGCTGTTGTGCTTGTTGTTCAGCTTGCTGCTGTTGCTGCATTTGTTCCATTCTTTTCTGTTCAATTTCCTCAAGTCTATTCTTAATCATACTCATATTATCTAAAGTAATGATTTCAGCAATATCTAATAGACTAGCACCATTCTACATAGCAGGTTGTAACAGTTGCTTTAATTGATCTATATATTGTTGATTCTTAGTGCTATCATCTACAAATATATCCATATCTTCATAGAAGAAATTATCAGATAATTGTACAAATGCTCTAGTGGCATCATCCAATATATAATTCAAGTATCTCTTACTATCTTTCCAAGCTGCTTTAGAAGTATTCAACAACATAGTTAATACTCTTCTTTTTACCTAATTGTGATTCCAGAACCAAGGTTCAGTAATATGATAAGACATATTAACAGCAGTATTAGCATTACTTACTAATTCACTAGCAGCAATCTATCCTTGTCTCTGTGGAGTAATACCAGTAAGTTTAGCTACCATATCTTCAATCTTCTGCATCAATTGAATATACTCAGCTATTACATTACTCATAGTTAAGTCCCAAGAGGATAACTAGTTGAATTGAGATGGTTTACCTCCTTCACGTCCTGGTATATCCCATCCTTCATCATAAGGATTAATAAAAGCTACACCTAGTGCACTTAAGTAATGCATCCACTTATTAACATCAATGTTCATAGATTTAGGTATCTAAGTAATATCCATTACTGCTACTTTACCTTTATCTCTAGATAATGCTAACTCAAGTCTATACCACACTACAATATACATATACTGTAATGGTTTCATCATACTTACTAATGATCTAGGTTTACTATTAGTATTATTATACACTACACCAGTGTAAGGTAATTTCTGTGAATTAGGATTATCGGCAGATATATGTTGATATTCAATAGGTTGAATTCCTATGTACATATCATCACCAATTCTATATCCTTCCCATACTTCAATAATCCAATCCCATTCTACAGATTGTTCTGTACCTGTTACTTTGTAATCTTCATCTACTTGAAATTCTTCAGCTTCTCCAGTTTCTGGATTTAGTAAAGTAACAAATCCTATCTTTTTGAAAGACTTCCAACAGCAATGATATACTACTATATGATCTATATCAAATGGATTATCTGTAAAACTATTAATCTTGTGTAGTTTAATAGATTCATAATCTATACTAGTCTTTCTTATCTCTGGATTATTACCTGCTCCGGGTCTTTGATCAATAAGTTCTAGTAGTTCATTCAATTGTCTTTCAGACATTTTATCATAGAATCTATCGTATATTTCAGTAGCAGACATAATCATCTTTCTACGACACCAAGCCGCATCATCTATGAATTCTAAGTCTAAAGAATGCTCATAATCAAAGTACATAGGGTTTACTCTTTCTACGTAAGGATCACCATTAATTACACCTATATAGTATATTTCTTCCCCACCTATTAAAGCGTCTTTCCAACCTTTATAGAATTCGTGGGTAAGATTCAACTTCCTCTTTAGGAATTGTAATGCGTGATAAGCTTCAGTTTCTGCTATATCTTTATAATCTTTCTATAGATACTTAGCTATAGCTTCTGGAGTCTAGATTTCTCCTGTAGCTAATGCTTGTTCATATCTGGCTGCTTGTTCTGGACTTAACTTACTAGCTATAGTAGCCTGAATATAATCCATTAGCATTTCTTTGGCTTTTTCCTGTAGTTCACTAGCAGCTATATCACTTGTACGTTGTGGATGAAAATTAAAAGGTCTCTTAGTTTCTTCACCAAGTAACTGATCTACATATGGTTTGATGATATTATAATCCTATGCCATAGCAGGAAATCCATCATCTTGTTTAAATGGATTAGTTACATATTTAAGATCCTTTTCATTATATATGCTATTATATAAATCATAGTAAGTCTACATCTCGTCAGATCTAGATCTACCATTACCACCAAATCCTGAATCTCCAGCGCCTACTACATAGTCTACGCAGGCTTCTTTCCAGGCTTGTGTCTTCTTTGACATTGGTAGTTTCTGTGCAGGGAAACTTTTAGTATTCTTCATAATTAAAATGTATATACATTATCGTCGTTTGAAAATACTCTTGGAGTATCGTCATTGAACCAACTCTGCGCAAAAATTGGTCCATCAAAGAGCATCTTCTATTTGTTTTCTTTTTCTTTCTTTTTAACAACTACATTATATAGTTGTTCTCTATATATCATAACCTACATCAACGCCATCACTCGGTCAAAGTTACCTGTATCATTATAGCTTATTAGCTCTTCTAATAGCGGCTCTGATAGTATTCTAGTTAGGTTCTTCTTACCTGGTGCATACTCTTCATTTAACCATTCTTTTATCATACCTTCACCCCATTGCTTTATCTACTTATTCATGTGACAACCTTTTCTTCTTTGTACTTTAGAATTACTAACTATATCATTAATAATATCAGGTTGATCAGCTAATAAGTAATCACAATGCTTAGCAGTAAAGTAAGGGAATAAACCTTTGCGTTCATTTTCATACATTATACGTGCATTATAGTATAATGCTAACTTACGTAGATTCTCATAGTACTCTTCAGCTGTTGCAGGTCTACCAGTATATTCAGCTACTATAATATCATAATACTCTTCAAAGTTCTAAAACCTCTTATATACAATAGATGATCCTAATGAATTAGTACCAGACTAGTCATGATCATAAGGGTCTACACCTATTATATATAATCCAGCTGTTGCATCTTTAGCTGGATGTTCCCATATAACTATTGAACCAGTAGGATCATCGTCTTTACCAAGTGGATACTTAGTAACATCTCCGTGTTTCTTAGGTATCCATTTGATACTACCAGATTCGTCAAATATTAAATCACCTACTTGTTTATGATTCTATAACTAAGTATTAGTACGAATGAGTCCTAATTGCTCCTACAGTTCTTTCTTAGGAAATATATTACCATTAAATTCCAACATTGCTTCTTGTGGAGTAATAGGACGCTCTGCAACATAACGGTCTATAGCAGTAGTATTGGTAGCTGTGCTTATTACTTTTCTACGCTCATCTAGTATAAATTCAAGGGAAGGTTTAGTAATAGTATTACCATCATCATCCATGTATATTCTATTACCATCATCATCTCTAGTATCTAGATTAGTATACTATGGAACAAAGAATCCACACAATTTATCTGTAGGTGTACTATCCCATATGTTCTCAAATCCTAAACAATTGTATCCATCTGGATTATAGAACATATCTTTCATAGTTTCAAATGCAGAGCCTTCGTCACCACCAGTTCCCCATACAATCATAGTACCAAACGCTACACCATCTTGTTCTACAGATGGTCTAGCAATTTGCCACGCAGCACCTAATTCTGAGAATGAACCTCCTTCTTCAAATAGAATTAATTTGGCACGTTTACCACGTACTACATCAGGATTATCTTTCAAAGTAACGCCAATAATCTCTGACTTATAACCCATTTCTACTTCATTGCCAAATTCATCTTTAGTCCAGAATCCAGCTCGTTTACGCATAGTACTGTTAACAGATCGTTTCTTACCCCAAGCTGTATTTTTATCTATAAAGTCCATATAGTCCCAAGCTTTAGTAAGAATACCATCTTCTGTAAGATACTGCTTGTTAGAAGCATATATATATGTTTTACTATTAGGTATTAGATAATAATTACGACACGCCATAGCTCCACCTTTATAACTATATCCTTTGCGACGTGATTTAAGTAGACATATATGTTTTCCTTTATCTTCTGCTTCCTGTACTGCCTAGAAGTAGAAATAGTCATAGTCATAGAAATCAGGGAATGTTACCACACTGTCTCGTTTTACTTTAGTCTCTCCGTTAGGTAGTTTAGTAATAGTGTTAACTATACGTTGCATTGGACAAAAGTTAATATAAAAATAGTTATACCCAGTGATGTAATCTCCATCCTCTGCGGTATAACCATTAATGCAACGATCTTTCTATTCGTCCCAGTATGTATAATATTCAGTAGTACCAATTGGATACTAACAATAAGCTCCGGTCTTTAAGAATGTTAAAGCCGGAGTTCTAAACTTATCACTATTTATTATTTTCTTCTAGAAGTCAATCATAGTTATGATATTTCCAAAGTTTTTTGATTAGGTTCAACTTTTTCTTCTGTTTCTAAAGTAAGCATATCTAAAGGATAATTTATAGTATCACCAAAATATTTAGTTATTAAATCATCGCACATCTTTTTAAAGATATTATAATCTTCTTCTTTCCAATATATCTTAGATTTTGGATTTGAGTTATCAAGTGTAATAACCATTAGTTTATCTTCTTTTGGTTTATTATCCATAACATTTATATTTTAATTAGTCGCCCTACCACCGAATCGAACCCGGACCTAGAGGGTTAGAGCCTCTCGTGCTACCACTACACCATAGGGCAATATGTCAGGGAATATTTAATGTCTGTCCCTGTCAGACCTCTCTATCAGTTCAACGAGATTATTTCTTAAACAAACTCTTCAGCCAATGAATAGTACGCTTGATCACACCTTTCTTCTTAGGCTCAGTTACTGCTTCTTTCTTATATTCTTCAATTAAAGATTCACTAGCTTCTTTAACTGCTTTATCTGCTTTTTGTTTGTTATCAAT
The DNA here is from genome assembly GCF_986095205.1 of Megamonas sp. Classification (NCBI taxonomy): domain Bacteria; kingdom Bacillati; phylum Bacillota; class Negativicutes; order Selenomonadales; family Selenomonadaceae; genus Megamonas; species Megamonas sp. The sequence continues at coordinate 6,915 of NZ_CFQVBI010000046.1, forward strand.
TTCTTTTTCAAGCACATCACAAATTTCTTCAGTGCTATTGCATTTTGTTAAATCAAGTACTTTCTTCATAGTTTCTTTATTTATATTCATATAACGTACCTATTAATTTATTGTTATAAACTTGTGTATAATTTGCACAAATTAAGCTAATTCATAAGGATTAATCTGAGCATCTCCACGTACTTTAGTAGTACTAACTTCTTCAGCTTTAACTGCCTTTTCGAGGAAATCTAGCGTTTGAAAAGTAGCTTTTACTTTTTCCATACCAGCTAATAGATCTTTAATCTTCTTTTCATCTAGTTGCTCTTCTAGAGAATCTTCGTAATACTTACTAATAGTATCTACTTTGTTTCTCATACTATCCAGCATCCTCAGATTCCTAGTGTATATTAGCTTCTTATAATCATCTTCACAGGACTTCTCTTCTACTGTAAGATTATAATTCTCATCACCAAAGTATAACTACTTAAGCTTCTTTTCTCTGATATCTGGTTCTAACTGAAGTACATATGGAGATTTAAAATACCACATAAGTACTATATAACTTATTACATTTGTAGCTTGTGTTTTGTCTGGCTTATCAGCCTCCCATAACTTTTTAAAGAATGGGAGACCTAAAGCATCAGGGTGTATTACTACTTTACCACCATTGATATCAAATAGTTTCATCGTATAGATTCGCAACAATCACAACATAATCCTTCGTTATTAATTTCGCTTTGCTTACTAGCTTCATATTTTTCTAGTCTTACAAAGTAATCTTCAAATAATTTTCCCGGTACTAAAAAATATTCTGTTTTATTGTATCTATCTTCAATACCATAAAAACTGATTATTATATCTCCAGGTTTAGCCGTATATTTATGTTCACCATTAATATATACTTCGCTCTCTTCTTTTATACAATATGCATTTCTAAGAAGGCTGTTAGACCTCAATGGTGCTGGATTCAAATTGTTATCTAATTCAATAGGATAACATTCATTACTTATTAAAACTTTCTTCATAATTACTCAATTACTTCTTCAACACTAGGTTCAAAATTCTCTGGCATGAATTCTTCAGGATGCTGAGCTCTATATTCTTCTTCTGCTTTAGTATTAGTAATAGCGTCTAATAGTTGATAGAATTTCAATTCTACCGCTTCTTGTTGTTCAGCAGGAATCTGATTAGTGATTAATTTATTCATTAACTCCTTCATTACATCCTCTGTGAATTCTCCTTGGACAATATCGGTCTTATATCTACTATCACCGATAACCACTTCTATAAAACTTCCAACCCCTGATGCACTTACTGGAGTAATTGTAATATTTAAATTTTCCATAATTATTCTTTTACTTCTTTAATTTCATTATTTTGTTCTGCTGTAGCTTCTCCGAATTCTTTTTCTCCTCTTTCTGTTTCACTCAATTCTTCTACCAAAGTAGGTTCTAATATAGAACAAGGAACAATGACTAACTGAGCAAATGGTTCATCTGTAGTATATACTGTAGGAATAGCATCTGTAGTTACTTTAAATTTAGCCATCAACTCTCCACGATAATCAGAATCAATCACTCCAATACCATTACACATAATAATAGATCTTTTAGAGATAGATGATTTCATACAGATAAATCCAACATATCCTTCAGGAATTTCTACAGCAATATCAGTGTGATATACTAGTACTAACTTGCCACTATTATCTACTTCTTGAGTAATACGAGTAGTATATAGATCTAATCCTGCACTGCTACTAGTAGCTCTAATAGGCAACTTACCTTCAGATTTTTTAATCTCTTCTGTACCGTCTTCTTTTTTTACTGAGTAATCTAATTTTTTAAATTTCAATTGTTCCATAAATCTTTTTCTACTTTTCTATAACCTTCTTCTAAAACTTCTACTATCTCTTTAATTATTTCATTCTTAATTGTATCAACATTAAGACCTTGCGTAATTTCTTTAGAGTGTACGATTCCATGAGTAATACCTTCTTCATTTTTACGTATGAAGTGAACGTGTAAAGTAGGATTACCAATACGGTTTTTATTTACATCTATATCCTATGTTTCCCACCAAATAGCTTCTAAATTATTCATCTTGTTCAATATCTTTTGTATTAATACTAATTGCTTTGCCATGATGAAATCCCCAATCTAAGAATACTGTATTACAAAGTACATGATCTATATGAGGTAGTCCACTTTCAGGATCTATTAATTCTCCTTTGTCTATCGCAGTAAGATGTCTTAGTAATGCTGCTTTATATCTTTTCCAAAAATCTGGAAGGTTTTGCCAACTGTTATCTGAGTATTTCTGAGCTCCGTAAGTAAGTACCTTACCAATGTTTTCAACAATATCTAATGGAACTAGATCCATTCTTACTTTACCACAATCATATTTCTTACCATCATTCTCCATCTTCAATATACTTATTAGTTAAACAATTGTACAATCCTTTTATCTGTAACCGCCTAGTTTCAATATTATCTGTGTCTTTTAGTTTAGCTAAACCTTCTAGAATGTCATCTAGAAATTCATTATATGTTAACGAATAGTCATTTATCTTCTTATCCGCAACTTCCATTAATTCCCTTAACTCTTCGCTGATATTAGAACCTAATCGTTTAGTATTGTTCTTCTCAAACTCCCATAGAGCTAATGAATCTTCTTTACTTTGTCTTTCCATATTCTTTCATTACTTTAACAAAACATCCAGCAACCCAACCAACTAAGTAAGCATATCCTTCATTGCCACCAGTTGAAAAATCTTCATTATTCATACCTGTAATTTCAAAGTAATAGTCAGAAATGTGAACAGATTCATGGGCTATGTTAGCACTATCTACTAACTCTGGCTTATATATTATACACAGTATTCCAGTAAAATAGTTAAAGTTTTGAATAACAGGTCTACATTCAGCTACTACATCATCATGATAAGCATTGGTCATTGCATCTTGAGCATTTTCTAGTATCTTATTGAATTCTGGAGTAATCTCTAATATAGAGAACTTCTTGCATAGAAACTGTATATCTTCCTCACTCTCTACTATAGCTATCCAAAGTGTTCTAGGATACATATTATTAAACTTTCTTAGTATCATATTCTTAATAGTCTACTGTCACTAATTGCTACATACATCTGTATATTGTTAAGTAATACAGGATCAAAGTAAATAGAATCTAACCAGTGAATTTTATAATTGGGTGTTAAGCATTCTTCAATAAACTGTCTCATTTTATTTCTTTATATCTCTTTTTTAATTTAAGTTTAAATAAGTAAGCAAACATAATATCTTTAGTATCTTCATCATTTGACATTACTTCTTTAGCAAACTTAAATGGACTATTGCATATTACTTCTATAACAGGATAAGGTAAATTATATTTATTTGCCAGACTTGAGTAAATTGATATCTTTTTTTGCTGTTGCATTTATATAATATTCACTAGTTTCTAACTCTGTTAAAGATTCTCTGATAGTATTAGGTCTAATAGAATTTATTATTACTATAATATCAGATTCATCTAAATCGTGATTTCTGTATAGTATATCAGATAATTTCTTGATTTCTTTATTAGAGTAAGGTTTCTTTGGAACAAAAGAAGTTAATTTCAGATTAGAACGTAAGTTAAAGAGATGTCTAAAATATCGTACTAACCTATTACTTCTATTCTCTACATGTACTATATGCCCATTGTCAAAGATCATATAGAAATGTTTATTATTTATTTTATTATTCATTTACTCTTAGTATTAATGTTATTTGCACCCTATCTTTTATTATCTCTGGAATTAGTATCTTATTAACTACTAATTCATCTTCTGCTTTTCCCTGTACTAAAAGACCCTCTTTCTTGAACTTACTTATATATCTACTTAAGTTATCAGGAGTAATACCCATAGTACTTTTAATCATTCTACGATTGTCAGTATTGGCTACATTTTTACTTACACCAGGTATTGGAGTAAAGTTCACATCTAATTCAACGAACTTAGTAAGTAACTCCAATTCCCTATTTGTAAGTTGTAGTATACCATTTAAAGCGTTAAGGTATTCATAGTAAAGATTGCCTTTATTAACAGTCTTTACTAATTTATTCATCTAACAAATCTTTAATACTATTGAGAACTTTATTTAAATTGTGGTATACAGTTTCTGCTTCTACTTTAACACATTGCTGCACATTACCTTCATTATAATCCTTCATCAGTTCATTATAATCTTTAGTATATGTATCAATCAAAGTATTAACGTATTCTTTTACTTTCTCTAACTTATCACAACAGCATTCACATTCGTCCACACCTTCTTGTGCTTCTTCACTGTACCAAATTACATAATCTTTATTGGCTAATTCTTCCATAGTAGAAGAATCAAATGCCATTGAAGTATAAGTTTCTGTATCTGATACTACTTCAGATTTCTGAAGTTCCCACAAGTTTAAATCTTCAACTTTAGTAAACACATCACCTTTTTCAGCGAAGCTAAAATTCTTAATTACTTTGTATCCTTCCATATGTCTAACTTTTTATTTAATATCTTTTGTTTAAATTCTTGTATTCTGTTAAAGTTCTTCTTACACTCTTCATACCCATCAATTCTGCCTTGAATGTATCCTTCGTGTTTTCCTTGAGCATAAGTAAGAGCACCAAAACCGATAACACTTACAAGTACTATTATTATTGTTCCCATAATGCCCTTAAAACGTATTAATGTAATAAGTGTTTAAAATATTTAACATTTATTAATGTTTAGTAAAGTAATAGCAAAAAGAATGCCCTGCTTTGATGGCAGGGCAGCGACTTAATACTCTAAAATAAAACATTCAATTCATGAATGATAGCTTATTTAACGACTTTAGCTACAACGTCGTATGGTTTAACTAATTGTGAGTCTTTAAATAGATCAAAGTCTTTAGCAAATTTCTTAGGGTATACTATAGTATCACCAACCTTAATGGTACTATCAGTACCGATTGGAATAGATAGAACAATACCTTTTGCAAAATCTGATTCAACTTCTTTAGTATGAGTCTTTACTTCATACTTATTAAAACCTTCTTCGTCCTTTTCCCCAGTAGGGATTTGCTCTGTATATTCTTTAGTAACCATGATAGGAGCTAAAGGTTTTACTAAAATATCTTTTTCAAAACTATATTCCAATCCGTTTACCACTGTTTCTAGTACTTTATCTTCCATAATATTTACTTTATAATATCTATTAACGCAGTAAGTAAAGTAAGGTTACTCATCTATGTGATTAAATTTACGCTTAAAAATATATCCTTTATGGCAGATGTCCATTCTATCTTTAAAGTTAGCGCAATTCATATTATTAACAAACGCACAACCTACACAACAACCTTTACTAAGCTCAGGAGTAGCTATATAAGTTTTATTCCTGAAAACATACTCAATTCTATCTGCTTTTTTTTGTTCGTTCTTTTCCATAGTAATACCGTTTTAGGGGGCTACCTTTTTTATTCAACGACCGCCAGAAAGGTAGCTAAACTGAGCCTACTTACGATTAGGATTCCCTGGTGCGCTTCTACTTTACAGTAACTTCTTTAAGCGTGGAACGTACTACGATCCCGTGTACTTAGGGCACATTACTTTGTTAATTTATTTAGTATGATATAAGCTAGACACCCTAACATACCTACTAAACATAGTGCAGTAAATTCTGTCATTTAACTGTATTTATTTCTTTCTTAAACTGTTTATATAAATCCTCAGAGAAAGTATATTCTATTTGTCCTGGTAAAGTAAAGGATCTATAATTATCATTTAATTTATAGTTCTTACTTATCTTACTTAAGTAAAGGCAATTAGAATACTGCTAATCTCTTTGTCTTATGAAATAGTAATTCATGCTTCTGTTATTATAAATCCATACAATCTCATTAGATTCTACTAAGTAGAAGAACTTAGTTTATATACTTCATTTGCAATAAAGTTTATATCATCATTTGAGTACATATTGTTAATAATAAGTTAATAGTAATTCTAAAGTAATGGGACTTACATCATCTACTTTAGTTAATTCTTCTAATATGTCTTCTGTATTCATACTGTATTTAACTGTATCTACTGTATACAGTAACGTATATTTAACTATATTGGTTATTATTATTAACATTTATTATGAATATTTATTTAAGTTTAATAGCTATTTTTTAACATTATTTAAAATAAAAATATATAAAAAATTTTTTTGGTGAAGAAATCTGTGTGTGGGAACCAGCAAAAATTCACACCCCTCTACCTTGTATCGGAGTGGAACACCCCTACGGGCTTGTATCTGTTGGGCTATTCCACACAAGTAACAAGTAATCAAGAAAGGAGAAAAAAATCATGTTAAGCAAATTGATTTCAGCAGAAAAAAGAACTCGAACTAATGGCGATGAGTTTTACGTGTGTACATTTAGTTATTCACAGGGAACTAAGGACGCGCCTACATTCATTACGATTGGAGGTGTGAAAGTATTGAATCCGCAAGCGGCTGCAATACGCAACATTAATCTTGTTAAGTGTTTGTTTCCCACTGAGGACGAGACGGCGAAAGCATACAAGAAAAATCTCGACCGATTTATTAAGTGTATGGAAAACGATTCAAAAACCTTTACAACAAAGAAAGGAGAAGTCGTTAAGTTATCTGATTGTGAATTTTCATTACCGTTGGTATACAAGACCTTGCCGGTTAGTGAGGTTTTAGGTGTAAGTAAAATTTACTACGCTGATGCAAATGGTGAACAAAAGGAATTAACACAACTTAATGCAGTTGGGTATTCACGTCTTGAGATGATTGTTGACGAAAAGACGGGCGAAATTACTGATTATAAGGACTCAAACGAATGGGATAATGACCTTAACGGAGGAACTTATATTGAAGTAATTACAAGAAATGCAAATGCAAACATTGCTAACGGCTCGTATTGGTATAAGAAACGTGTAAACAAACCAGAAGCAAATGAAAGCGTTGGTAATCCTGTTTCAGAACCTGAAAAAACTCAACAAACTAATGACGAGGACGATGACGAGTAAACCTAATATATAGCTCTTGCAGTCTGACTGTGAGGGCTATAGTTTACCGTTTCAAACCAATTGAGTCATCATTATAGCAACTTTCTAAACTTCTTTTTATCAAAAAAAACAACATATATGGATAAAAGACAAAAAAAACAATTTAATGACACTATTAACATTGATTGTGGTACTTGGTCAATTTATTTTGTGGATAATATTATTATTGTTAGATAAAGTATGATAAAGCTTATAAATACTATAACACAAATTATAACAGTACTAGGATGTTGTGCTATATTAATATTTACATTATCTATAGCAATAGCATTTACCAAAGGTGATTTTGCAACAATAACAAATATATACGATTATGTATACATGCAAAACACATTAATAAAGCTTAATATTATATCATTTATGGCAGTAATATTAATGCTACTTAATATGATTAACAATGCTATTTAGATTTGATTATCTTTATAGTAACTAAATTAAAAAACTAATAACTTTCCAAGACATTGAGGACACCAGTTTCTTTATTATAAAACGCAAGCAAACTATTCTTTGAATGTGAGTTGCTGCTCATAAAGTTTTAGGTGTAAAATGCTAATCGTTTATTTCTATATTATAA
>NZ_CFQVBI010000047.1:0-1580 GCF_986095205.1 Megamonas sp.
AACAATGATATCGAATCATTGTTTTTTAGCGAGCTTATATCCCCATAAATAAATTTAGGGGCTTTACGCTCGCATTTGGTAAATGTTTTGAATTTAATTGAAGGTGAAGAAGCAATTGTAACTTCACCAGAAAATTTATTTGCTCCATTTGTTGTTCATTATGCAGAAACATTTATAATACCTGAAAATATAAAAGAATATACTATAGCACCATATGGAAAATCTATAGGGCAAAAAATTGCAACATTAAAAGCTTATGTGCGAGTTTAATTTCTATTCGTAAATAAAAAAGCAAGGATTAAAACATTTGTTTATATCCTTGCTTTTTGTTTAGGCGATTAATATATGAGCCTTATTTAATTCAGTTTTTATTAATTCCAAAGTTTCCATATTAGGAATTTCAATCGTATGATAATGTAGGCCTTTTGTTATGCTCATTAAAGCAGAAGCATTTGTTTTTTCTTTTTTTGCCAAAAATAACTGAATATCCCTACGACTATTGATGAAAAGATTGACACGAATTTCACCATATAATGGGTGTTCAACGATAACATCACGGACTTTACCACCATTATCAATGATAATTTCTAATTCTGTTTGTAAATTATCATCATTATGTTGGCAAGCTATAGTGGCGAGTTGTTCTTCTTTTGCTTGGTCGTGAGGTAGTAAATAACCTCTAGGTGTAGCAAAAATATTATGACCGGAAGCTCTTAAAACGGTAATATCTCCGACAATAATCTGTCTACTGACTTTGAAGATATTAGCTAATTCTGAGCCGGTAATTGGCGTATTAGTTTGTTTTAACGTATAAAGGATTTGTTCACGTCTTTCATCTGTATTCATATAAATCACTTTCTTTTTTATTTAATTAAATCGGCAACAGTAGCATTAACAGCTTTTATTAAATCTTGTGGTGCAAGTAAAATCTGTTCTCCGCGTACACCTGCACTGATAGCTATTTTAGGCCATTTTAAAGCTGTTTCATCAATGAATACAGGATAAGCTTTTTTTGCACCAAGTGGAGAACAACCACCACGTACATAACCAGTTAAAGGCAATAATTCTTTAAGATGTATCATTTCTACCTTTTTAAAATTAGCAACTTGAGCAAGTTTTTTTAGATGCAATTCATCATCACCAGGGATACAAGCCATGATGATATCATTTTTATCACTTCTAGCTACTAAAGTTTTAAATACAGTTTTTATATCCATATTTACATCTTTAGCAACATGGATAGCACTTAAGTCATTTAAATCTACTTTATATTCTTTTAGTTCATAATCTATCTTTAAACGGTCTAAAATGCGAGCCGCATTAGTCTTTTTCATAATGATATCCTCCTAAAAATATTAATGAATATAGCTATTATTATAGCATTTAGAAAACTTTTTTAAAATATTTTATATTTTTTTCAAAAAAAGTGTTGACATTTATTTAAAATCGGGTTATTATATAGAAGCTGACTCACGGAGACAGCAACAAACAAGAAATGTTCTTTGAAAACTAAACAATGCACAATATGTTTTCTAACATAAACGAATGTGCGGTATCTGCTTTTATAGCAGATTACCTAA
>NZ_CFQVBI010000048.1:0-1149 GCF_986095205.1 Megamonas sp.
AAAACAATGACACGTTATGAAATGGCTCAGATTGTAGCTCGTGCTATGGCAAAAGAAGATTTACAAAAAGCAGATAAAGCTATTGTAGATAAGTTAGCTGCTGAATTTGCAGAAGAACTAGATAATTTAGGTGTTAGAGTAGCAGACCTTGAAAAGAAAAGTGATAATGTAAAATTCACAGGAACAGCTCGTTTACGTTATGATGATGGCGATATCAATGCTACTGGTCCAAAAGCAGGTGACGGTAAAGACAGTGCAAGTCATGCACATATTGAATACTGGATTAAAGGAAAAGTGAATGATAATTGGACTGGCGTAGCTCAGATTGAAACAGAATATAATATGAAATCTGATAGCATCACTGCATATGGAGATAAAGATATTCAAGTAAATAAAATATATGCAGAAGGTAATTTCGGCGATAGCATGTTAAAAATAGGTCGTTATGGAGAATTTTCTTCATATGGAAGAATTATCGATACTGAAATTTCTGGTGCAGAATATACATTTGAAGCTGGCGATTTATCTGGAGCATTAACTTATGGTAGATTAAAAGATAGTAGAACATTAGCTGGAACTAAATTCGAAAATAAATCAGGTGGAGAATATGGAGCATATCTTGGAACAGAATATTCTTCTGCTAGATTGAAATATAATCTTAGCCCAGTAACAGCAATTGGTGCAACATATGGTAGATTAAATGAAGTAACAGTAGAAGAAAAAGGCAATAATTTCCAAGATAGTGTAAACTTCTGGGAAGCAGGATTTAATACAAAACTTGCAGATAATTTAACATTAATGGCAGCATATAGTAAATCTGATTTAGATGGAGTAACAGATAGTGTTGGCAGTGAAGTAGTAAATGATGGCTGGTTTAGTGAACTTCGCTATAAACAACACAATCCAAGTGATGTAGGTTCCTTTGCAATCTTCACAAACTATAGAAATGTAGGTGCATTCTCAACAATAGATGCAACAGTAGACTATACTGAAAACGTAAGAGGATGGACACTTGGCTTTGACTATGTACCAATGGAAAATACAACAATAGAAGTATTCTACACAACAGGTACACAAGTAAATGCAACAAGTACAGAAGGTAGACAAGATGTAGATATCTTCCGTGCACAAATGGAATTTTATTTCTAA
>NZ_CFQVBI010000049.1:0-1915 GCF_986095205.1 Megamonas sp.
AAACAATGATATCGAATCATTGTTTTTTAGCGAGCTTATATCCCCATAAATAAATTTAGGGGCTTTACGCTCGCATTTGGTAATAAAAAAACTCATTTCAATGAAATTGACTATAAAAATAAGATTTGTTTTCATAGTTAATTTAAATATTGAAATGAGTTTTTTATTTTATTTGCTAATTGTAAATTTAAAAACAGTATATTTATCAGACTGTTTTTCTGTTGTCAATTTTATTTGATGTAAACTAGCTAGATGTTGGGCAATTTTTAGTTCAATGCTATTTAAGATAGTATCATCTTCTGCGGTCTGATAAAATTGAGGGAACATTTCTGGTAGATGTTCGACAGATATTTCATCGTTATTGTTTTGCATATAGATATAATAATTGTTATCATCTTCTAAAATTTTTATGATTAAATCACTTTTTTGAGGATAGATTTGAAGTGCTTTATCTAAAGTTTCACAAAACATTTGTTTAAGGCGATTTTTATCTCCTGTAAATAAAATGATTTCTTTAGCTAGACTTATTTTTAAATCTATCTTTATATTTTGTTCCTTAGCTACTTTTTCACGAGCTTTTATACTATCTTGAAGAATTTCAATTAAATTGAGTAAATCTTTTTGAAGTGTAAAATCTTTATTATCTAATTGAGATAAATCTAAAAGATTATTAGCAATCATATCTAGTTTATCAATATTTTTTTGCATTTGTTTTAAATATGACTCAGGTATATTGGATTTTTTTTGAGCTAATTCTTGTATATCGTGTTTTAATTCTTTTAAAGGTGTATGGAGTTTATAAGCTGTTTTTATGATTAAATTATTATCAGATTGAGCTTTAGCTTTAGATGTAGTTTCGAGATTTTGTAAATATAAAGAAAGACGATTTAAATTTTGAGCTAGTTGAGCTATCTCATCACTAGCCTTTGTTTTTATATGGGAAGTATAATTATGGTGCAAAATCTTTTCAATAAATTGATTTAATACTTCTAAAGGTAAAACGTATTTTTTTAGGAGAACTTTTAAGAGAAGTATTAAAATTACAAATAGGACTATAGAACAAAATAGCATTAAAGCAATTCCATCATACCAACTGAATTTTAATGTAGGCATTTTGCTATGAAAAAGCAATGCTCCTTTGACATTACCTTCATTATCATATATAGGAACACCAATTGTAGTATAATGTGGCTGCGTATATATATTGAAGGTTTGAGTGCGAATATTTTGACCGTTTAAAATGGATTGAAGGTCATTGGCTGCTTGAGCTGGAAGTTGGTCATAAGTTAATGCTGGATTAAAGCGAGAACCTACAATTTGCAGTGTATTTTTATCTACAAGCCATATTTCACCTTGTTCTAATATATTTACTAATTGCAAAACATTAGCGTTATATATATTATTTAAAGGATTGTTACCTGTAGACTTACTCAAAATATCAGCTAAAGATAAAGCTGTGCTTTCTAAACGACTACTTTCTATGTTTTGAGAATGTTGAAAGAATAGATAGCCAAATACTGCACTAAACGAAACAACGAATAAAATGAGTATTGTGGACATGATTAATAAAATTTTATTGATAAGTTTTGACATAATATAACCTCTATAAATAATCATAAAGTGAATTTAAATAGATTTTAGCATAAAAAAGAGAAAGAAAAAACACTTTTCGATGATTAAAAACACTTGAAATATAAAGCTTTTTATAGTTTTTATAAAAATATAAAAAAAAAATCAAAAAAAGTGTTGACAAGAGGCTCATTATTTAATATACTATAGAAGCTGGCTCGTGAGCCAACAAGAAAAAAGCCAAACGGCTTGAACATAAGAATATGGGCCTATAGCTCAGCTGGTTAGAGCGCACGCCTGATAAGCGTGAGGTCACTAGTTCAAGTCTAGTTAGGCCCACCATTAT
>NZ_CFQVBI010000050.1:0-21365 GCF_986095205.1 Megamonas sp.
AACAATGATATCGAATCATTGTTTTTTAGCGAGCTTATATCCCCATAAATAAATTTAGGGGCTTTACGCTCGCATTTGGTAAATTGCCGATTGAGCGGCGGTCCGATAAAAGTTTTGAGCAGAACTTCATTTTCTTCCTTAATACCGTATTTTTGCAAAGCATATTTAACACCTTTTATAATACCTGCACCGGAATCAATCAGTGTTCCGTCCAAATCAAACAGTATATATTTAAATGAATTCACCGTTATTCTTCCTTTTCCGTTTTTAAATACAAAAAAACGCCGCTTTAAAAGCGACGTGTAATTTCAAATGGCAGGGGTAGCTGGACTCGAACCAACGCATGCGGGATTCAGAAACCCGTGCCTTACCAACTTGGCGATACCCCTATATCTTATTGACTTATAATATTATAAAAGCCAATAAGCCTTTTGTCAACCATAAATAATATTTTTATGATAAAAATTAACAAATACGTGGAATTTGTTCACCTTGTGGCATATCTACAATACGTATACCACCTATAGCTGTGCGAAGTCCAACCTCGCCAATAGCTTTATCAATGACTTTGCCAATCACTCTAGCATTTTTACCATATTCAAATTTATGCATTGTAGATAATACATTTTCTGTATCTTCTTGGTCTACAAAAGCTACTAATTTACCTTCATTTGCCAAATAAAGTGGGTCAAATCCTAAAATATCGCAAAAACCTTGTACTTCTTCACGCACTGGAATACTATCTTCTTCTAATAAAATTCCCACTTGAGCTTGCTGTGCTATTTCATTTAAAACAGCTGCTACACCACCACGAGTTGGATCACGAAGTACAGCGATATTTGGCGCTACTGTGAGCATTTCTTTCACCATATGATTAAGCGGTGCACAATCTGTTTTTATCACGCTTGGCAATTCTAAATTATGACGAGATGCCATAATTGTTGCTGAATGGTCTCCCAAATAGCCACTGACAATTATATTTTGACCTGCTTTCGCTTTCAATGGAGATATTTCCACGCCTTCTATGCGTTCTCCCACACCAGCAGTATTGATAAAAATACCATCAGCACAGCCTTTATTCACTACTTTAGTATCACCTGTAACGATATAAACGCCAGCTTCATCAGCAGCTTTGCGCATAGTATTTACTATTTCTTGTAAATCTTTTAACGGAAAACCTTCCTCAATTATCATGCCTACAGAAATATATTTAGCAATAGCTCCTGTCATAGCTAAATCATTTACAGTACCACAAACAGCCAATTTACCAATATTACCGCCAGCAAAAAACAAAGGTTTCACTACATATGAATCAGTAGTAAATGCTATTTTATTTGTACTTAAATCTAATTTAGCACCATCGTGCATTTCCCTTAATATAGGATTATCAAATGCTGGCAATAAAATTTTTTCCATAAGCTCATGACCTGCTTGACCACCACTGCCATGTGCCATAGTAATTACGTCATTTGCACCAAAATTACCTGCCAATATTATCACCACCAAAATTTTTAAACTTATTCAAAATGAAATACTCTTGAACCATATTTATACCAAGCAGCACAAGTTCCTTCAACAGAAACCATACATGAACCGACTGCATGATTTGGTGTACATACCTTGCCAAAAAGAGGGCAATCTGTAGGTTTTACTAAACCACGAAGCACTTCACCACAACGACAACCAGCAGGTTCTTTGGATATTTCCTTATTCACTGGTATCATCTTCAAAGCATCAAATTCACTGAAAGCATCTGTTAAATCCAATCCTGAATTTTCGATTACACCCAAGCCACGCCAATTAGCAGGTGCTTTTTTATATACTAAATCCAGGATTTTTTGCGCTTGCATATTACCTAATGTTTTTACCACACGCTTATATTGATTTTCGATTTTAAAATCTTTTGCATGAATTTGTTTTGCAATCATATAAATAGCCTGCAAAATATCAAGTGGCTCAAAACCTGCTACAACTGCTGGCAAATGATATTTTTGAGCAATAAATGTAAAAGACTCTTCACCTGTGATTACACAAACATGACCAGGAAGTAAAAAGCCATCTATTTTTATTTTTTCATCGCAAAGCAACGCTTCAATTGCTGGCGGAGTCAATTTATGTGCTGTTAATACAAAAAAGTTTTTTATATTTTGCTGTTTTGCTGCAAGTATTGTAGCTGCTGCTGTAGGAGAAGTTGTTTCAAAACCAACAGCAAGAAAAATAACTTTTTTATCAGGATTATCTTTTGCTATTTGCAAACTATCCATAGGAGAGTAAATAATTCTTATATCTCTACCTTCTGCTTTTACCTGATTTAAACTAGATGATGTACCTGGCACCTTTAACATATCGCCAAAAGTAGTGATAATAACATCTTCTTGACGAGCATATGCAATCGCTGTATCTAAATAATCATTTGGTGTAACGCATACAGGGCAACCAGGACCACTTACTAGCTCTACTTTTTCTGGCAATAATTGGCGAATTCCTGCACGGAAAATAGATACTGTATGTGTACCACATACTTCCATAATACGCACTGGTCTATCTATTAATCTATCTATTTCTTTAAGCAAGAATGCTGCTATCTGTTTCGTTTCGTTCACTTGCTGGCTCATTAGTTCCAAGCACCTCTTTCAATAATTCAGTAGTGATTTTCGCTTCTTCTTCATCAATTACTTGAATGGCAAAACCAGCATGCATCAAAATATAATCTCCTTCATTAGCCTCTGGTAATAACATCAAGCTAATATCACGGCGAATACCTTCTACTTCTACAGTCGCCACCATGTCTTTTTTTTCAATAACTTTTGCAGGTACCGCTAAACACATAAAAACCCTTCCTATCTATTTCACTATTTCAATATCATTTTCTTGTAAATAACGAGTCAAAGCCACTGCCATTTGACCTAAAGCTATACCGCCATCATTAGACGGTACTTTCTCATTGATATAAATATCATATCTATCTTGTAATTCTTTGTAGATTAAATCCAACAAGGTGATATTTTGACATACACCACCACTTAATACTACTTTATTTAAATTACTTTCCTTGCCCAATAAATCTATCATTTCACAAATAGCTTTTGCCATAGTCAAATGGAAAGATTTCGCTATATATGCTACAGAATATTTCTGTTTTAAATCATATAAAAGCTGATACATAGGCATAAAATCTATGATATATTGACCTAATTCTTTATTTATCGTAAATGGCAAAACTTCGCCATCGCTATCATAAGCTATTTTTTCCAATTCAATAGCTGCTTGTCCTTCATAATTTATCTGATAACAAATACCTAGCAAACTAGCTACAGTATCAAAAATTCTGCCAGCACTAGAAGTAAGTGGCGCATTAAATCCTTTTTGTGTAGCTTTTATCAATAATTGCCAATTCACCTTTAATAATTCAGGATATTTGTCCTTGATATCTTCACCATACAGATTATACGCTATCCATAAACCCAATCGCCATGGTTCTTTTACCGCTTTGGCTCCAGATGGCAATGGCATATATTGAAAATGTCCTCTGCGTTCATATCCAGATAAATTGGCTATAAAAAATTCTCCGCCCCAAATACAACCATCATCGCCAAAACCTGTACCATCTAGGCTAACACCGATTACATCACCTTTCAAATCATGCTCTGCCATGACTGAGGCAATATGTGCATGATGATGTTGTACCTGTACTAATGGTAAATCATTATCTTGAGCATAGCTTTTGGCAAATTTTGTCGAAAAATACTCAGGGTGCATATCACAAGCAATAAGCTTTGGTTCAATAGTAAATAGACGCTTAAATAAATCAATACTATTTTTATAAGCGTTATTGACTGCCATATTTTCTAAATCACCTATATGCTGACTCAAAAAAGCTTTTTGCCCTTTCGTCATACAAAAAGTATTTTTTAATTCTGGGCCACAGGCTAATACAGGAATATCACTTATCAAATCGCCTTTTAATAATACTGGAGAAGGAGCATATCCTCTACTTCTGCGTATTAACATCTGTTTATCATTAAACACTCGCACTACAGAATCATCTACACGCGTTTGAATAATTCTATTATGTGAAAGTATATAATCCGCTATTGTTGATAAGTGCGATTTAGCTTCTTCATCTTGATAAACAATCGGCTCATCACTTAAATTAGCACTCGTCATTACAAATACATCATCATCGTTTAATAATAAATAATGAATTGGTGCATATGCTATCATCACACCTAAATAAGCATTATGAGGTGCTACCTTTGAAGCTAAGTTATAAGCTTTTGCTTTATGCAATAAAACAATCGGTGCTTGCATAGAAGTCAATAATTCTTCTTCTTTATCATTCACTTCACAGATTTTTTTTACTATATCAAGATTAGTAGCCATCACTGCAAAAGGTTTATCCTCGCGAATTTTTCGCTGTCGCAAATTAGCTACAGCTTCTTCATTAAAAGCATCACAGACTAAATGATATCCGCCTATCCCCTTTACAGCGACAACAGCACCTTTTTTGATTAATTCATGTGCTTTTTTTATACTTTCATTAGCTGTATATACTTTATCAGCTACTAATTTATACTGTGGTCCGCAAATATCACAAGCATTTGGTTGAGCATGAAATCGTCTATCTAATGGATTAGTATATTCATCTTCGCATTTTTTACACATAGGGAATACTTTCATTGTAGTATTTTGGCGGTCATAAGGAATGTCTTGCACTATGGAAAAACGTGGCCCACAATTTGTGCAATTCGTAAAAGCATATTGATATCTTCTATTATTTTTATCTTTTATTTCTCGTTTACAATCTTCGCAAATAGCTAAATCTGGAGAAATCAACGTTTCTTTCGTCAAACCTTGTGGGCTTTTTTGAATTATAAACTCTTTATCATCACAAATTACATCAATCTCATGATAGCTGATATTTGTTATATATGATGCTTTAGGCGCTTTTGTCTTTATACATTGACAAAAATTTTCTATATCTATATCTCGTCCCTGAATTTCCAGCAAAACGCCTTCTACATCATTTAATACATAACCGCTATAACAAGACTTTATAGCTAAACCATATATAAACGGTCTAAAACCTACACCTTGTACAATACCTTCTACACGTATCTGATATCTTTTTATTTCTGATACTCTGCTACCCATTTATCAACTAGCTCCTTAGCCTTTTGAGCTACTTCTGGTACTTTTTCAGCTATTTTTTCTGTCATATCCAATCCCATAGAAACAACCTCTGGTTTTACACCCATTACAACGACTTCTTCAATAGGATTATCTGTCAATTTCAAAACAGCTAACATATCATTAACGCCTAAATCATGTACAGATATTTTATCTTTAAAATATGCATTTAATTCATCACCTGTAAAACTATGAAAACTACCTACAGGCGCATCAATGTTCATTGCATCAATCAATAATAATTTTTTAGTACCTGCAATATATGGCATTAAATCCATACCTAAAGTACCACCATCAATAATTTGTACAAAATCAGGATAGTCAGTGATTTTCTGCAAATATTCTGCACATCTAACACCAAAACCTTCATCTTGCATGATGATATTGCCAATACCTACAACTGAAATATCTGCCATAATTATTCTCCTAATTTTAACTGTTCTTGTTTTTTCTTAAATTCACTGCGGATAAAATCACACCATTTATCTACACCTATATCTTTAGAAGCAGCTGTTTCCATAATTTCAAGCTGTGGATGAATACATTTTAAATCATGTTTCGCAGCTTCCATATCAAAATTAGTAAATGGTAAAATATCTACTTTGTTTAAAATAGCAACTTTAGACTCTTTGAAAATAATCGGATATTTTAATGGTTTATCATCGCCTTCAGTAATACTTAAAACAGTAACCTTCATATCTTCACCAACGACAAATTCTGCTGGACAAACGAGATTACCCACATTTTCAATGATTACAACATCTAATTTATCAAGGTCTAAATCGCCAAGTACTTCTTCTACCATTGGCGCATCCAAATGACAACCACCATTTGTATTAATCTGGATTACTGGCACATTATGCTGTGCTATTCTATCAGTATCTTTATCGGTAAATAAATCACCTTCAATAACAGCTAAGCGTAAATCATCTTTTAAGTGAGCGATAGTTCGTTCTAATAAAGTTGTTTTACCTGAACCAGGAGAACCCAATAAATTAATAGCTAAAATACCATGTTTATCAAATAAAGATTTATTCTTGCCAGCAATTTCATCATTTCTGCCAAGAATATCTTGCATTACAGGAATATCCATTCAATCCGCCTCCAATGATTCTACTCGAAGCTCTCGTCCCGATATAGTTTCCATGCGCAAAGAACCACAATGAGGACAAGTAAAGTTATATCTTTCTATTTTAGTTTCCTTACCACATTCTAAACATCTTGCTACAAGTGGTATTCTCTTTAAAATCAATTTTGCTCCTTCAGCTTTCGTGTCTTTAGCTATAGAAGTAAAACAAAATTCTAAAGACTCATCTACAACACCTGTCATTTCGCCAACTAAAACAGAAATTTCTGTTACTTTTTTCGCTTCATTTTTATCTGCATAAGAAAGCACAATATCTAAAATGCCTTCTGCTAATGCCATTTCATGCATAATCTAAAATAATAAAACAGTCGGGTAAAAACCCGACTGTTTTTATCTCCTTATAACAGAGCAGTTAACCCACGCTGAGTAAACTCAGCAGTCAACTGTGTTAGCGGTGTTTTAGCAGGATTATAATTAATCGTTGTTTCACCGTTATGCGCATGAATATGAACGTTATATACTCCAGGTAATCCTAATAAACTTTCTTTAAGTTCTTTAGCATTTTCCTTTGTATATCCTTCAACTTTAAATCTTAATTTATTACCTTTTCCACCAAAAAGGCAACCACAAGTAAGACACATGAAAATTACATCTCCTTAATCTTCTGCAATATGTCCTTTTTTATCTTTGAGGTCATCAATATCAGATGGAATATGTGCTAAAGTTTTTGTACCAGAGAACATACTAGCAGCTTCGCCTTCACGTTCCATTAAGTCTGCTCTGAATACCATATATACATGACCCATAGCAAAGAACATAATGAACCAAGCAAAATAATGATGAACCCAATGGAAAATCATTTCACCATACATACCGATTGACCAACCAAAAATAGAAGCTGGTACACCTGTTGAATTAGGCATATAGTACATAGCAAAACCTGTTACGATTTCTACCAAAACCATAACATATAATGCTAAATATGAGCCACGAGCCAAAGGATTACGTAAATATGGTTTATGAGAATATTTTAATAGGCTGTAGTGAAGTGCTACTTCTACAGTTTCTTCCATGTATTTAGTAGTCCAGAATTTAGGTAACAAACGGTCACCACGATTGATAATCCAGCCATAAATACGCAAAGTAAATGAAGCTGTAAAAATAAAGCCTAATAAGAAGTGAATATTACGGATTAAATCTACAGATAAACGCCAATCTGCAAAAGTTGGTTCATGACCTGGGCCACCAGAAATAGGGTCCATAATCAACAATCCTGTAATAAATAATCCAGCAATACACCAAACCATAATCCAATGAAATATTCTTAAAAATGGACTAAAAATATAATATTTCTTTAATTGTCCCTTTGGATGAACTAACTTAGCCATTTAAACCACCCCTAATATAAGGGTCAGTATTAACTGTACTTATTGTTCTTCCCTTCGCATCATATAAGTGAGTAGCACAAGCTATACATGGGTCAAAAGAACGTATAGCTTTGACAATTTCTAATGGTTTTTCTGGAATTTTAACAGCAGTATCCATCATAGCGCGTTCAAAAGCACCTTGACCTGCCACTTCATCACGAGGACAAGCATTCCATGTAGTTGGTACTACTGCTTGATAGTTGCTACATTTTTTATCTTTAATTGCAACCCAATGGCTAAGTGCACCACGAGGAGCTTCATAAAGACCTACACCTTTTACTTCTTCAGTTGGCCATGTAGATGGATCCCATTTAGTAGTATTAGCTGTATCTGTATCACCATTAGCAATATTTTTAATGAGTTTTCCGAAGAAATATTTATTCATGCAAGCATTAAGCTGTGCATCTAAACCACGAGTAATTGTACGTCCAAGTGTAGATGGTAACCATACTTCTGGTGCTACATTTAATAATTTAGAAATAGCATCTACTTGATCTACCATCATCTTTTCTGCCCAATTTGGTTGGAGAAGATTTTGTTTAACTTTTGTATAAATAATAATATAACGAGCAAGAGGTCCAACTTCTGCCATTTTGCCACGCCATAATGGTGTTTTAATCCATGAATATTTGCCTTTTTCATTAAGCTGTTCCCAATGGCTCTTATTACCGTTTTTATCACCAGTGTATTCAGCTTCAGATTTACCATCCCATGGATGAAGAGCATCTCCATCTTTATACCATGCATGAGTTGTAGTTTCTGTTAATACTTCTGGATCTTTTAAGTCATCAGCTGTAACTTCAGTAACTTTTGCGTTCATAACGCCAGCACCAAAGTTTTCAACTACAGCATTGCAGTGAATCATGATTTGATTGAACCAATCTCCACCATTAGCTGTACCTGCAAATGGTTCTTCTGGGAAGGAGCCAAATCCTAATACACGTTCTTTAGCAAGACCAGCACCGCCAGTGATTAAACCTTTCTGAGCATAAATATGACCAATAGCTAATAAATCAGGTAAATAGAAATTATTTACTAAATCCATGCTTAAATTGATGGAAGTATCTACAGCAGCTAAACGCTGGCTATTAACAGGAGCATTCATTTCGTCCATAGAAATAGCGCATGGCATACCACCAACAACATAATGAGGATGTGGATTTTTACCACCAAAAATAACATGAGGAATAACTACTTCACGTTGTTTATCGAGCATATTTAAATAATGAGCAATAGCCATTAAATGTACTTCTGGAGGAAGAATTTGATAATCTGGATGATCCCACCAGTTTGCAGCAAAAATTCCAAGCTGTCCACCGCTGACTAAAGCTTGAACTTTATCTTTAATTGCTTGGAAATATGCTGGTGTTGCTTTTGGGAAATCTTTTGGATATGCAGAAAAATCATATTCCATTGGACCATTAAATGGTAATTTATAATTTGCAAGCACTGCATTTTGTAA
Source organism: Megamonas sp. (assembly GCF_986095205.1). Taxonomy (NCBI): domain Bacteria; kingdom Bacillati; phylum Bacillota; class Negativicutes; order Selenomonadales; family Selenomonadaceae; genus Megamonas; species Megamonas sp. The sequence continues at coordinate 9,167 of NZ_CFQVBI010000050.1, forward strand.
ATTAGCAGTTGCTGTTGGGTCTGCTTTTAATGCTTCAAGTGGGCTAACCCAATCTAATGCATGTAAATGATAAAAATGTACTAAATGGTCATGAACAGTAAGTGTTGCAGCCATTATATTACGGATATAGTTTGCATTTTTAGGAATTTTAATGCCGAGTGCATCTTCTACTGCACGAACACAGCCCAAAGAATGAGAACTAGTACATACGCCACAAATACGTTGAATATATGCCCATAAATCGCGAGGGTCACGATTTTTAGCAATTACTTCAAGACCTCTCCAAGCTGTTCCGCTAGAAATAGCATCTGTTACTTTATTGCCTTCCACTTCAATTTCTACACGTAAATGCCCTTCAATACGTGTTATTGGGTCTACTACTATATGTGCCATTATTTATCAACCGTCCTTTCTTTCAGAGCTTTTTTTAGCTTCAGCTGCATCTCTTTTCTTTTTCTGAATAGCAGATGTAGCTGCATGTCCTGCGATACCGACAGCCATAGCACCAAGTGCAATACCACCAACTGTATCAATATTACCAAGACCTAGGCTACTAATACCTGGAACATCTGGTATACGTTCATATAATGGATCTTCATCCCAGAAGTTTTTGTTTGTACAACCGATGCAACTTGCCCCAGATTGTACAGGATAAGATAAACCATTCCACCAACGAAGGTTACCACAAGAGCTATAAGTTTCAGGTCCACGGCAACCTAATTTATATAAGCACCAACCTGCTTTAGCACCTTTATCATTGAAATCTTCAGCAAAAAGACCAGCATCAAAGAATGGACGACGATAGCAAGTATCATGCAAACGATTACCAAAGAATTGTTTTGGACGTCCTTCATTATCTACAGGTGGTAATTTACCAAACATAGCATAATGAGCGATAACACCAGTCATTACTTCTGGAATTGGTGGGCAACCTGGTACATTGATAATAGGTTTATCACCAATAATATTAGGTACGCCAGTAGATTGTGTAGGATTTGGTCTAGCAGCTTGAATACCGCCCCATGCAGAGCAAGAACCATAATTAATAATTGCAGCACAATGAGCTGCTGCTTCTTTTAACTGATTAATGAAAGCATGACCACCTACCATACAATAGCCAGAATCTGCAAGAGCAGGTACTGCTCCTTCTACAGCCAAAATATATTGACCATCATATGCTTTAATAATTTCTTGAAGATGTTCTTCAAATGGTTGTCCGCTGGCAGCTGCTAAAGTATCGTCATACTCTAAAGCAATCATATTTAACACTACGTCAGATGCCATTGGTGCTCCAGAACGAATGAAGGCTTCACTACAGCCTGTACATTCATGACCATGAAGCCATACCACAACTGGTAATCTTTTTTCTGCTGCTTCTACAACTTCAGATAACATACTTGGAGCTATGCCAAGCATAGCAGCCATTGCTGTACAAGCTTTGATGAAGGAACGACGACTCATTCCTTTTTTTTGGTACATGTCCCAAATAGAATTATACTTTTCCACAGTACCCCTCCTAAATAAATTAAATACTAGACCCACTCATTTTTCCTGACTAAGGTATGAATGAAAAATATCATATTAGACCCAATATTTATATAAAATAATAAGAATATTATTTATTCCCTAATTAGATTTTTATAATATATGTAAATGCAAAAAACACATAATTTGTAGCTATATTTTTATATATTATTTTTATTATTTTATTGAATTATATAAAGTTTTCTTATACCTTGTATTATAGTTCTCTAGTTATTATATCGTCAAGCATTTTAAAAAGTTACAAATTATTTATGTAATTATACATTTAATACATTACTTAATGATTTTTCTTTACTCTCAATCTTCCACCTACAATATCACTAACAGGATTAATAGTTACAAACGCACCTTCATCTATATCTAAAACCATATTTTTTAGTTTATCTATCTCTAATCTAGTTACTACACAATATAAAATTTTTCGTTTTTCTTTCGTATACCCACCTTCTCCATGAAGTACAGTTACACCTTTATCCATTTCTAACATCAAACGATTTAAAATATCTGTATGTTGTGAAGTGACTATCATCACAGAATAAGTTTCTTCTAAACCTTTTAAAACAACATCAATCATTTTAGCTATGACAAAATAAGCTACTAATGAATACATAGCTTTATCCCAGCCAAAAACTAAACTTGCACTACTTAAAATAAATAGATTTATAAACATGACGATTTCGCCAACAGAAAAAACTGTTTTCTTATCCGTCAAAATTGCCACAATTTCTGTTCCATCCAAAGAACCACCATTGCGAATTATAATACCTACACCTGTTCCTGTAATAATACCACCAAAAACTGCTGCTAAAAAATAATCATTAGTTACAGGCAATACAGGTAAAAATACGCTAGACCAAAATGACAATGATATTACAGCAAAAGTAGTCGCTATAGCAAAAGCTTTACCTATATGTTTATATCCTAAATATAAAAAAGGTAAATTTATCAAAATCAAAAAGGCACCAAAAGGAAGTCCTGTTATGGCACTGAGCATAATAGAAATACCTACTACACCACCATCAATTATATTATTAGGAATTAAAAATATTTCTAACCCTACCGCTGTGATTATAGAACCAATAAAAATATAAATATATTTTTTTACATACTGGCTCAATTTACTTTTTTTAGTATTCAATATGTAACCTCCTTTTTTATTTTAATCATATCATATTTATATATATATTCTCTATGAAAAAATATTTATGACAGAGATAATCATAATTTAAATGACTGACTTTGATTTTTTTTACTAATTTTCAATCATTTTGTGATTGACTTTGAACGACTTTGAATGATATAATAATATTGAAATGAGGTGAGCTTATGTTAACACAAGATCGTCATTGTGCTATTTTGAATTTACTAAAAACTAAATCTAGCGTTACTTTAGTAGAATTAACTACTTTATTAAATACATCTGAATCTACTATTCGTCGCGATTTAACAGCACTAGATAAAGCTGGAAAACTCCGTAAAGTCTATGGCGGAGCAACTAGCATTGATTTTTATACAGCTGATGAAAAAGACATTCACACTAAACATGATTTACAAATTACAGAAAAGAACTTAATCGCCAAAAAAGCTGCTAGTTTAGTAAAACCTCATGATTTAATTTATATTGATGCTGGTACTACTACAGAATTAATCATTGACCATTTAACTGAAAAAAAAGCAACCTATATAACAAACGGCATTATTCATGCTCAAAAATTAACTGATAAAGGTTTTAAAGCTTTCATCATCGGCGGTCAATTAAAAAAATCCACTGGAGCTATCATCGGCACAACATCTATTGAAAATCTTCAACCTTATAATTTTACTAAAGGCTTCTTTGGCACAAATGGCATTAGCCTTCAGGCAGGTTTTTCTACTCCTGATAGTGTTGAAGCTTGTGTGAAAAAAACAGCCTTAAAACACTGCCAAAAAGCTTATGTTTTAGCTGATTCCACTAAATTTGACCAAATAACACCTATAACTTTTGCTAACTTAGAAGATGCCATCATTATTACTGACATCTTAAAGGATAAAAAATATCTTGATTATACAAATATTATGGAGGTGTTGTAAATGATTTATACTGTAACATTTAATCCTGCTATCGATTACATTGTTCGTATGCCAGAATTCGTTCCTGGAGCTACTAACCGTGTAAACTATGAACAAGTTTTAGGTGGCGGAAAAGGTATAAACGTTTCTATCGTATTGAAAAATCTTGGTATTGATAGTACAGCTTTAGGCTTTGTTTCCGGTTTCACTGGAAAAGAAATCATTCGCCAGCTTCATAGCTTTGGTTGCAAAAGTGATTTCATTGAATTACCAAATGGCTTTTCTCGTATAAATGTAAAAATTAAAACAAATGACGAAGAAACTGAAGTCAATGGTCAAGGCCCTGATATTCCAGCAAATGCTATTGAAGAATTATTTGCTAAATTAGATAAATTAACTGCTGGTGATACTTTAGTTTTAGCTGGTAGTATTCCTAAAACTTTGCCAGATGATATCTATGAAAAAATCATGGCTCGTTTAGAAAATCGCAATATCAATATCGTTGTTGATGCTACTAAAAATCTCTTACTTAATGTTTTAAAATATCGTCCATTCTTAATTAAACCTAACAACCATGAATTAGCTGAAATGTTTAATGTTACTTTAACTTGCAATGATGACATCATCACTTATGCTAAAAAACTCCAAGATATGGGAGCGAAAAATGTATTAGTTTCTATGGGTAAAGATGGTGCTATCTTAGTAGCTGAAGACGGTTCCATAACATATAGCCCTGTTCCTAAAGGAAAATTAGTAAACTCCATCGGTGCTGGTGATTCCATGGTTGCTGGTTTCTTAACAGGCTATATTGAAACAAATAGCTATGAAAAAGCTTTCTATATGGGAGTTGCTACTGGTTCTGCTTCTGCTTTCTCTGAAAATTTAGCAACTCGCAGTGAAGTTGAAGCCTTATTAAAAACTTTAAATAACTAACTTCATAAAAGTTAATAATATTAAGGAGATATATTAAATGAAAATTACCGACTTATTAAAACCAGTTAGTATTCAATTAAATGTTGCTCCGCCAAAATCCAAAACTGAAGCTATTGAAATCTTAGCTGATTTAATGGAAAAAAGCGGTAACCTCAATAACAAAGAAGAATACTTAAAAGCCGTAATAGCTCGTGAAGAATCTGGTTCCACTGGATTAGGTGATGGCATCGCTACACCTCATGCAAAAAGTGCTGCTGTAAAAGAAGCTGGTCTTGCTGCTATGGTTATTCCTGATGGTATGGATTTTGAAGCTTTAGATGGCAACCCATCTCGCTTATTCTTCATGATTGCAGCTCCAGATACTGCAAGCGATTTACATGTAGAATTATTGAGTAAACTCGCTATGATGGTAATGGATCCTGATTTTAAAGAATCCTTAATCGCTGCAAAATCTGTAGATGAATTCTTAAAATTGATCAATGATAAAGAAAATCCACCAGCTCAAGAAGAAACTAAAGCAGAAACTACACCTGCCAAAGAAGAAACTTCTACTGGTTATGATGTATTAGCTGTTACAGCTTGCCCTACTGGTATTGCTCACACTTATATGGCAGCTGAATCCTTAGAACAACATGCTAAACGCAAAAATATTTCTATCAAAGTTGAAACAAATGGTGCTGGCGGTAGAAAAAATGTATTAACTGATGAAGAAATCGCTAATGCAAAATGTATTATCGTCGCTGCCGATAAAAATGTACCAATGGCTCGTTTCAATGGTAAACATGTTATCATTACTAAAGTAGCTAATGGTATTAATAAAGCTGATGAGCTTTTAGACAAAGCTATGGCTCAAGATGCTCCTATTTATAAAGGATCTGGCGATGATGACAGTTCTTCCACTTCTTCTAGTGAAAATGAAAGTATCGGTCGTCAACTTTATAAACACTTAATGAATGGTGTTTCTCATATGCTTCCATTCGTTGTTGGCGGTGGTATCTTAATAGCTATTGCCTTCTTAGTCGATGTTTATGATCCAGCAAATCCATCAAATTTCGGTTCTAATACTCCACTTGCTGCTTTCTTTAAAAATGTTGGCGGTGTTTCTTTCGGATTTATGCTTCCTGTACTTGCTGGTTTTATCGGTATGAGTATTGCTGACCGTCCTGGTCTTGTTGCAGGTTTCGTCGGTGGTGCTATGGCAAACACTGGTGGTTCTGGTTTCTTAGGTGCTTTAATCGCAGGTTTTGCTGCTGGTTACATTATTTTAGGTCTTAGAAAAATTTGCAAAGTATTACCTGAATCTCTTGAAGGTATCAAAACCATCTTAATTTATCCTTTATTTGGCGTATTATTGATGGGTATTGCTATTACCTTCATCATCAATCCTCCTGTAAGTGCTATTAATACATGGCTTGTTGAAACATTAAAAGGTATGGATCCTAGTAGCCGTATTTTAATTGGTGCTGTTGTTGGTGGTATGATGTCTATTGATATGGGTGGCCCATTCAATAAAGCAGCATATGTAACAGGTACTGCTCTTTTAGCTGATGGTGAATTTGGTGTTATGGCTGCTGTTATGGCAGGTGGTATGGTTCCTCCAATTGCCATCGCTCTTTGTACTACATTCTTTGGCAATCGCTTCACTGAATCTGAAAGAAAATCTGGTATTACAAACTATGTAATGGGCTTATCTTTCATCACTGAAGGCGCTATTCCATTTGCTGCTGCTGACCCTGCTCGTGTAATTCCATCTTGTGTTATCGGGTCTGCTGTGGCTGGTGCTTTATCTATGGCTTTTGAATGTACTCTTCGTGCTCCTCACGGTGGTATTTTCGTTGTTCCAACAATCGGAAATCCTCTCATGTATTTAGCTGCCATAGCTATTGGCGCTGTTGTTGCTATGATTCTCTTAGCTATCTTAAAAAAACCACTAAATAAATAATAATAATACAAAAATCAATGCAGATTAATTTCTGCATTGATTTTTTATTGTCTAAAACTAACAAATAAAACTCTAATACTTGCAAAACAATGTAAACTTATATAAAATAATATTAGGAAATATACCATAATATAATTTGCTTTTAGTCATTTTATCAGATATATAAATCCCTATTTCTAGCTATAATTAAATTTAAAACTATATTAAATTTTATATTAGTAGGCAGATATCGTTATATTCCAATTTACAATATATTGCTTATTTAGCTAATATATATATACATTAGTAGTATTATTTATATTTTTGTATAGCTAAAATTTATTATAATATTATTTTTATTTATAGTCATTAGGAGGTATTTACTATATTGGAAACTCGCACTAATCAAAAGGAAAAACTTCACATTATAGCAATAAAGGGTAAATTAGATATATCTACTGCACAACAAGCAAAAATTGAAAATTTAGATAAAATGACTTCTGGTGACAATATTATAATTGATATGTCTGATTGTAATTACATTTCTAATTATGGTCTATATTTACTTTCTAATATTGCCAACAAAGCTAAATTATTAAATATAAAAGCAATCTTTGTTTCCATAATTGATAAAATATCAGAAATATTTGATTTAACAGGTTTAACAGATACAATTGAGCTCGCTCCTTCAATTGATGATGCTATAAAAAAATATGCTCTGATACATTAATGAGGTGTTATCATGCAATTAGATATTCTGCCTACTGATACGTTCAAACAATTTAAAATTAGACGCGGATTTTTCCGCTTAAACGGCTCCTCTATTGTTCCTGGAGGAGTTAATTTTTGCATATATTCAGCCGGTGCTACAAGTTGTGAATTAGTATTATTCAAAGACAGAGCACCTAAACCTTTTGCGATAATTCCATATCCTGAAAATTATCGTGTTGGCAATGTTTTTGCCATGATTGTACTCGATTTAGATTATGAAAATATAGAATATGGTTTTCGCATTGATGGAAAATATGATAAAACTACTGGCGATATTTACGACCGTCGCAAAATCATCTTAGACCCATATGCTAAAATGGTCTCTGGTCGCAACGAATGGGGTAAATTGCCAGATAAAGATAATATATTCCAATATCGTTCCAAAGTAGTAATCAGTGATTTTGAATTAGACTCTGATTTACCACAAAAAACAGACCATGGTGATTTAATCATTTATGAAACCCATTTACGTGGTTTCACTCGTCATGAATCTTCCAAAGTAAAACACCCTGGGACTTATGCTGGATTTATTGAAAAAATTCCTTATCTCAAAGAATTAGGTATCAATGCTGTTGAATTTTTACCAATCTTTGAATTTGATGAAAATGAAGATGTCATTAACGATACCATTCGTTATGATAGTAAAGGTAATCGCCTTTTAAATTATTGGGGTTATAATCCAATATCTTTTTTTGCGCCTAAAGCAGGCTATGCTGCTAGTGGAAAATACTCCATGCAAAACTATGAATTTAAAAATCTAATTAAAGAATTACATAAAAATAATATAAAAGTTATTCTTGATGTTGTTTTTAATCATACAGCAGAAGGCGATGAACGTGGCCCATATATATCTTTTAAGGGTATTGATAATAAAGCCTATTATATTCTAGGGCCAAATGGTGAATATTATAATTTCAGTGGTTGTGGCAATACTTTAAATTGTAACAATCCAATTGTTCGCCAAATGATTTTAAACTGTCTACGCCATTGGACAGCTGAATATCATATTGATGGCTTCCGTTTTGACTTAGCTTCCATCTTAGGACGCAATCAAGACGGTTCTCCTATGAGCAATCCTCCACTTTTAGAATTATTGACCTTCGACCCATTGCTCAATAATACTATTTTAATTGCTGAAGCATGGGATGCTGGTGGATTATATCAAGTAGGTACATTCCCTGCTTATGGTAAATGGTCTGAATGGAATGGTCATTATCGTGATGATGTTCGCCATTTCCTCAAAGGTGATTTAGGTTTTGCTCAAGCTATAGTAAATCGCATCACTGGTTCTGAAGATATTTACAATCCTTCTAATCGAGGTAATTATGCTTCCATCAACTTCATTACTTGTCATGATGGCTTCACATTATGGGATTTATTCTCTTACAATGAAAAACACAATGAAGAAAATGGTTGGAATAATACAGATGGTGCTAATGATAATATCAGTTGGAACTGTGGTGTTGAAGGTGAAACAACAGACCCTGAAATTTTAACTTTACGTAGAAAAATGGTACGCAATGCTGCAACAATCTTATTCTGTAGCATTGGTATTCCTATGCTTTTAGCTGGTGATGAATTCTGTAATTCTCAATTTGGCAATAATAATGCTTACTGCCAAGATAATGAAACTTCATGGTTGAATTGGAACCAATTACAAGAAAATCATGATATGTTCTTATTCTTCAAACAACTAATTGCGTTTAGAAAAGAGCACCCTCTTTTCTGTCGTGCTTCTGAGGGTACACCTAAAAATTATCCTGCTGTAAGCTTACATGGTATTAATCCATGGCAGTTTGACTCTTCTCATGGCAATCGTGTTGTCTGCATTATGTTGACAGGCAAAACAGAAGATGGTCGTGATGATTTTATCTATATCGCTATTAACGCTCACTGGGAAAATCATCGCATTAATTTACCATCACTTCCACATGATACGCCTTGGCAGTTAATCATCAATACAGAATTTGATGATAAAGCATTTATCAAGCCACAAAATAGACCTAAAATTTACCAACAAAATACATTAAATGCTAGGTCTGTATCTGTATATAATGCTATAATATAGTTATTATATATTTGAGGAGGGATTTTTATGTCTCAAAAATTTTATATTTGTTCACACTGCGGTAATATCATTGCTTTTGTAAAAGATAAAGGCGTACCTGTTATCTGCTGTGGTGAAAAAATGAAAGAAATTATTCCTGGTACTACTGATGCTGCTGTAGAAAAACACGTTCCTGTGATTTCTCAAGAAGGAAATATTGTTACTGTTTCTGTAGGCTCTGTTGAACATCCTATGATTCCTGAACATTATATTGAATGGATATCACTTGAAACAAATAAAGGCAATCAACGTAAGGTACTACAACCAAATACTCCTCCAACAGCTCAATTTGCTCTTTTAGATGGTGAAGAAGTAATTACAGCTTATGCTTATTGCAATCTTCACAGCCTTTGGAAAGCTTAATATAAAAAACAAAGCCACTCATTATTTATCACTATAATGAGTGGCTATTTTTATTTTTTATATCCAGTTTCAAAATCGACAATATTTTTTAATTCTTTACCATCTATCAAAGCTTGTAAATTATCTTTAGCGATATTCACTATATTGTCTAAGGTCTTTGCCAAGTGATATTGACCTGCTGTATGTGGTGTAATATGCAGATTTTTTGTCTGCCATAAAACACTTGTTTGTGGTAATGGCTCTATATGCGTTACATCAATAGCAGCACCTGCTAAATGATTTGAATTTAAAGCTTCTATTAAATCATCTTCAACTACGGCACTTCCACGACCTGCATTAATAAAGAATGCACCTTTTTTCATCAAAGCGAATTTTTCTTTATCAAAAATCTGATAAGTCGCTTTCGTTCCTGGCAATACAGTAGCTACTATATCAACTTTAGGTAAATATTCATTTAGTTTATCTAGACTAACTAATTCATCCACATAGTCTGGTTTTTCACTAAGGCGACGCTTAATACCGATGACTTTTGCTCCTAGAGCTTTTACTCGTTTAGCAAAACAACTTCCTATATCACCTAAACCCACAACTAAGATAGTAGACTCAAAAATAGAAGTTACTTCGCCTTCATCTTTCCATAGAGATTGTTTTTGATTATCGTGATAACTATATAATTTTTTCTGCATAGCCATTAATACTGCAAGCATATATTCAGATAAAGCTAAACCATATGCCCCTGTAGCATTAGTCAATATAGTCTGCATTGGCAAAATACCTTTTTCACAATATCCATCAGTACCTGCACTATTTAATTGCAACCATCTTAAATTTTTAGCATCTTTCAATAGACTCGGCTTAACATTGCCAATAATTGCTTCCACATTTTCCACTAATTCTTTGCCCGGATTGCGTTCATAAATAAATTCTACTTGAGGAAAATTTTGAGCCATTAATACTTTATGCTTATTTTTAAATGGCATCACTACTAAAACTTTCATCTATATCACCTCTATATTTTAATAAAAACCTTCAAAAAATACTCTAACTAATTTTTCTAAAGATTTTTGGTCATCTTTCCCCATAGTTTCTCGTGCTGAATGCATAGCTAAAATAGGAATACCTACATCTAATGTTCTCATAGTCAATAAAGCGGAAGCCATCGAGCCTATAGTTGACCCACCTGGAATATCTGAATTATTTACATACATCTGATAATTTATTTTATATTTTTCACATAAAGCTCTTACAATAGCAATAGCTTCAGCATCTCCTGCATAAGATTGACTAGCTGCCATTTTTATAGCTAAACCTTTATTTAATATTGGCTTATTAGTCAAATCATTTTTCTCTACATAATTAGGGTGCATAGCATGAGCTACATCTATAGATAACATAAAGCTCTTTGCTAAATCTGCCAAAAATGCCTGTCTAGTATAGCCAAATGCCATATAAATGCGTTCAATTACATTTGATAAAACATTAGAAGCTCCGCCCTGTTTTGTTCTACTGCCCACTTCTTCATTATCAAATAAAACGGCTATATCTAAACCTACCTTACGCTTATCAGCGATAATTCCTTCGATACAAGCTTTAACAGAAGTTATATTATCTAATCTAGGTGCTGTTACTAATTCACCTACAAAACCTAAATAATATGGAGTTTCCACCTGATATACAGTTAAATCATAGCTTAAAATATCCTCTTGAGCGCAAGATAATTCTTCAGCTAACAATTTAATTAATTTACTATTATCATTTACCAATTCATCTTCACTATTATTTTCAGTTTGCATAAAAGCCAAAGGCAACATTTCCTTTTGTTTACTTATACTTTTACCTGAATTAATACTTCTATCCATGTGAATAGCAAGATTAGGAATAATCATCAATGGTCGTTTAAAATCTACAAATCTCACATCTGGCTGGTAACAATCTTGACCTTTCAAAACGACTTTTCCCGCTATGGATAATGGTCTATCAAACCATGTATTTAAAATCATACCACCATAAATTTCTACATTTAATTTGCCATAATCATTTTGCATAATATCAGCACTAGGTTTTATCTTTAAACAAGGAAAATCTGTATGACTGACAGCAATTTTCATGCCTTCACGCAAATTTTGATGTGGAATAAATGCAATCAATGTTGAATCATATATCTTCGTAAAATATTTTTTATCTGCTTTTAACTGCCAATCTTCACTAAAATCGACTTCTTCAAAGCCATTTTTTATCAAATATGATTGTGCATTTAAAACTGTATGAAATGATGATGTTGAATTGTTAATAAAATTAAATAATGAACCTGTATAACTCATAAAATCAATCCTCAAAAAATTTAATAAAAATTCTATCAAATTTATTATACTAATATAAATTTATAACATTCAATAACTATTTATAAAAATAAAAAAGAGTATGGCTTATGAACTGCACCCCAAAAGTTGGACACAAAACAACTTTTGGAGGTGCAGTTTTTTTATGACTAAATACTCAAATGAATTTAA
>NZ_CFQVBI010000051.1:0-11817 GCF_986095205.1 Megamonas sp.
AAAGAACCGTGGGATGCACGGGGATAGCTTGCTTATGCTTACAACAAAAGTTGTATCGAACAAGAAGCCCCCACTTCTAAGCGATGGCGAAAGTGGTGGGAGTACATCACCGCATATGATTAATCATACTAGCTAATCGACCAGCGCCAAAACCGTTGTCAATATTCATTACGGCAACGCCAGCAGCGCAACTATTTAACATAGAAAGCAATGCTGTTAACCCATGAAAGGAAGCACCATAACCTACGCTTGTAGGCACAGCAATTACTGGTTTATTGGCAAGACCACCAACAACACTAGCCAAAGCTCCTTCCATACCAGCAGCAACGATGATTACATTAGCCTTATCAATCAAATCTTTTTTACTGAGTAGACGATGAATACCTGCAACGCCTACATCAAAGCAATATTGTACTTTATTTCCCATCAGTTGAGCAGTAAGACCTGCTTCTTTAGCGACAGGTATGTCACTTGTACCAGCTGTCATAACGAGGATAAAACGTTTATCATCAATAGGCATATTATCTCTATTAACATAGATAATACGTGCAAATTCGTCATATTTTGCATCTTTTACTTTTGCTAGTACAGTTTGATAATTTTCTAAAGTAGCACGAGAGGCAATTATATTTTGCTCACTTTTTTGATAGAGGTGAGCGAAAATATCAGCTATTTGCTCATTAGTTTTACCTGCACAATAAATTACTTCAGGAAATCCTTGTCTTTTTGCTCGGTCATGGTCAATCTTGGCAAAACCAATGTCTTCAAAACCTTGATTATCTTGAAGTGATTGAAGCATAGTTTCGTCAGAGATATTTCCTTGTTTATAATCGTGAAGTAAATCTAATAATTGAGTAGTGTCCATATTTATTGTTTAACGGCCTTTTTTTTATTGCGTTTCCAGCGAATATAGTAAAAAGCGCAAGTGAGAACAAGAATAGCACTTACAACTAAACTTGCTTCATGACCTACAGCAAGCATAGTTTTCCAATTTTCGCCAAGTATCATACCGATGTATAAGATGAACATAGTCCAAGGAAGGGAACCAATAAAAGTATAGATGATGAATTTCTTCATATTTACTTTGGCAAAACCTGCAGGTAAAGAGATAAATGTACGAACTACAGGGAGTAATCTGCTGAAGAATACAGCTTTAATACCATATTTATCAAACCATTCTTGAGCAGTGTCTACATGAGATTTTTTCATGAAGAAATATTTACCATATTTATCTACAAAAGGTCTGCCACCTTTAGCACCGATATAATAAGTGATGATAGAACCTACCATACCACCAATCATACCAGCAACAGTAGCGTGGAAAAATTCCATTTTGCCAGCAAAGATGAGATATCCAGCAAAACCTAAGATTAATTCACTAGGAATTGGAATACAAGCATTTTCAAGCCCCATTAGTACAGCTACAGCAACATAGCCCCAAGTATCAATAAAACTCAAAAAGATTGTTGAAAATTGTTCCATTAAAAATTAGTCCTTTCTATTGTTAAATTATAAGATAATCCTTATATATATTATAACCGATAAAAATATTTAAGTTAATATAAATTTATGATATTCATAGCATGTAAAATGCCAACAACACCAAAGAGAATAAAGATTAATGAAGCAAATTTTTTGATGACTCTATCAGGTACATATTTATGAAGCGTAGCACCTAATAAAATGCCAAGTCCATCAGCAACGAGCATACCAAGAGTTGTACCTACTAAGATAGAAAGCATATCAGCACCGATTTGAGCAGATAATGCTACTGTAGCGAGTTGAGTTTTATCTCCCATTTCGGCAAGGAAAAAGGCGATAGCTACAGTCCAAAAGATGCTAAAACGATTTTTTTCAGCTTCATTACCGAGTTCATCATCTTTTAAAATCCAAAGACCAAAGACAATAAAAGCAATAGAAGCAACAAGTTCAACAATGTCTTTAGGAATAAAAGAATGCAAATAAATACCAGCAGCGATTGCTACAAAGTGATTTAAAATAGTAGCAACTAAAATACCAAACATGACTTTCTTCCATGGATATTTTGTGGCAAAAGCCATAGCTAATAATTGAGTTTTGTCACCCATTTCGGCAAGAATCACCATGATAAACGCTGTTGAAAATGCAAACATAAGATTAAATCTCTCCTTAAAATAAATTAAATTTATTTGATAAAAGGGAATAAAAAAAGAGACTTCTAGTATAGACTGATACACTTAGTGTAACTAATCTATACCAAAAGTCTCACTATTGATGTAAAACATCAACGAATAAGCCAGATGAATTTCGTTGTTCATCAGTATGTTGACTTATTCTAAAAAGCTACTCCCTTTTAGCCAATACATTTACCAATAATACCATATACACACAATGGATATAATACACAAAAATAAATATTTTGGCAAGGGTTTATTTATTTTTCATAGCAAAATATTCTCTATCTAAAATTCCGAGAATGATTAAATTTTCATAAACACCATCAGTTAAAATTGTTTCGCGAATAAGACCTTCACGGACAAGACCAGCTTTTTCATATACATGTAAAGCACGAGTATTGTGGTCTTTACAGTCAAGCCATGCTCTATGGAATTTTAAATCATCAAATGCCCAAGATTTTAACATTTCTAGTGTTTCTTGACCATAGCCTTTACCTTTTACATTTAAAATAATGCGAGTCCACTCGATTTCTTTAGATGGATTATCAAGACCTGCTATCATGAGAAAACCAACTTTTTCATGTGTGTCTAAAGTTTCGATAATTAGATGAGTAGCAGAAGGGGTATCTAAAGTTTGCATATGCACTTCGCGAGTATAAGGAATTACATATTTGGCATTTTCGGGAATGTATTCCACTTCCATGATATAGTCCATATCTTCAACTGTTGCTTGACGAAAACGTAATCTATTTCCTGTTTTTACGATTTTTTCCATATTAAAACCACCTTCATTATAATATTATAGATTTTATAATAAATTTTAGAAACTTATGGGAAAATTCCCTGACAGTTTAAGAAAAGTATAGTATACTTTTCTTAATATAACAAATAAGGAGGACAGCAGTATTGGCAACGATGTCTTTTGAACATTTATTAGATATTTTATTTGTACCAATTTGTATTCAAATAGGTGCCTTAATCGTAGGTTCATTTCTCAGTCGTTTAATTAATCGTTATTTACAAAGTAATGTAAATAGAGATTCATGGCAATATATTTTTGTCAATGCCTTAAAGGGATTACCGATTTCTTGGTGTTCCGGTGTTGGCTTATATTGGACGATAAATAGTTTATCTATACCAGAAACTATCAGTAGATTATTATCATATTTATTATTTGCAGTGATTATCTTTACTTTGACAAGAGTTATTGCAAGAACTTTATCTGGAATGATAGATTTTTATACTATGCGTTCTGACCAAAATATGCCAAAGACTTCATTATTAAATAATTTAATAAATATTTTAGTGTATTCTATGGGTGCACTCATTGTTTTACAGTATTGTGGAATATCAGTAGCGCCAATTCTCACAGCTTTAGGGGTCGGCGGTATGGCAGTAGCCCTTGGTCTTCAAGATACGCTTGCTAATATTTTTGCTGGACTGCATTTAATTTTATCAAAACAACTTCGTTTAAATGATTATATTAAATTAAGTACAGGTGAAGAAGGTCGAGTATCTGATATTACATGGCGTTTTACCACACTTCAATCTGTTAGCAACAATGTGGTAGTTGTACCTAATCAAAGTATATCTAAGGCGATTATCACAAATTACAGTATGCCACTTCAAGATATAACAGTAAGTGTAGCTATTGGTGTAAGCTATGATAGTGATTTAGATAAAGTGGAAGCTGTTTGCATAAGGACAGCAAAGGAAATTTTATCTAAATTAGACCCAGAAGTTAAAGCGGAGCCTGTAGTTAGATTTAATTTGTTTGCTGACTCTAGTATTAATTTCAATGTGATAATGCATGTTAGTGAATTTACAAATCAATATATTGTTAAGCATGAATTTATAAAAGCGATTACAAAAGAATTTAGAAAAGAAAACATAGAAATACCATTCCCAGTAAGAACTATTATCAATAATAAAGAGTAAAATGGATATCAAAATAAATGAAAATTATCATAAAAATATTTTATAGTAATAATGAATAAAATAATTAGAGAATATTTCAGGAAAAGCTTTTTATTTTGTTAGAGATTTGGTAAGATATACTTGATTGAATACAAAATGCATGATTTTGGGATAAACATGGAGAAATTAAATTTAATGAAAGAATTTTTATCTGTTCAAGGTAGAAAATTATTAATACAGATTTCTATTTGTACTATTATTATTATTGGTATGTTTATAAATTATGATAAACTTTACTTGATAACAGGTGTATTTACAGGCTATTTATTAGCAGTTATATGCGCTTGGGTAATGGTATATAGAACGTGGAAGGCTGCTCATTTAACAGTAGGTAAAGCTAAAGGTCAGATGTGGCTTAGTTTGATAACGAGGTTATTGATGATTTTTATTATACTAAGAGCTGCTATATTGCAATCAGTGGAATTATTTTATGCAGTAGTAGGAGGCTTTTTCTTAGCTTTTATACTGTATATGATACATTTAATTATTTTTGTTTATCATAAGAATATGGAATAATATTTGCCTAGTGCAAATATTATCTACATAGAAACTGAAAAATATAATCTGTATTTTTCGGTAAAATATGAAATATATAGTAAAGAGAGGTGAGGACACTGTTACTTATGGACTGTATAAGCGGCAGTGGGGAAAATGCATGAAATTGGTGTGCGTGAAGTGGTCACTTTCGCAGGTATGCAATTCAATATTCAGACCTTAGAAATGACCTGGCTAGCAATGGCCATTGTAATACTGATTGCATTTTTAGCAACACGAAGTCTAAAGCTTGTTCCTTCAGGTTGGCAAAATGTAATTGAAATGGTTATTGTTTGGCTCAATGAGCAAATTGGTGTTACACTAGGTTCTCGTGGTCAATTAGTAGCACCATTTTTAATCACGCTATTTCTGTTCTTATTGATTTCAAACTGGATAGGACTTATTCCAACGCTTGCATCACCAACAAATGACTTAAATACAACTTTAGGTCTAGCTTTATTGGTGATTGTAATGTTACATGTACTTGGCTTGTATTATAAAGGTTTTAATTATATAAAACATTTTTTCCAGCCAGTAGCGCCATTTGTAATTATCAATTTGATTGAAGAAATAGCAAAGCCTATTACACTTGCTTTCCGTCTATTTGGTAATATTCTAGCAGGGGAAATTTTAATTATTATCTTGCTTTTATTAGTGCCAATATGGATGCCAGTACCTAGTGTTGTTTGGCTTGCATTTAGTTTATTTATCGGTGCAGTTCAGGCATTTATATTTACTATGTTATCTATGTCTTACTTAGCAAATGCTATGAAAGACGATGATCACCATTAATATTTGTTGATATATTTTAGTCAACAGATATTGATATAAGATTATCTATAGTTGTAGGTAATCTTGAAAAATTAATTTAATTTATGTTTATCTTTAAGGAGGATTTATTTTTATGGAAAACGCAATTATGGTTATGGCAGCATTAATTGGTGCAGGTATTACAATGGGTCTTGCTTCTATCGGTGCAGGTATTGGTGATGGTCTTGTTACTTCTAAATTCATCGAAGGTATTGCTCGTCAGCCAGAAGCAAAAAACACTTTATTCATGAACACTCTTATCTCTGTAGGTTTAATCGAAGCTATGCCAATCATTGCAACAGTTATTGCATTGATCATGCTTTATGCTAACCCACTTATTAAATAATTTGGGTAAACATTTAAATTTTAGATGTTTAGGAACGCATAAGGGGGCAATAAATTGATTGATATCAATATGACGATTGTGGCTCAAATCCTTAACTTCCTTATTTTGGTACTTATTTTAAAATTTGTAGCATATAAGCCTGTTATGAAAATGCTTAAAGAACGCGAAGAAAAAATCGCAAGAAGCATTGATGCCGCAGAAGCAGATGAACAAAAGGCTAAAGAACTGCTCGCTGAATATAATAAGCAATTAGCTGATGCCCGTATAAAAGCACAGGAAATTGTAGATAAAGCAATGAAACGTGCTCAAGAAGAACGTGATGCTAGCGTTGCTGAAACAAGACGTGAAATTGAGCAGATGAGAAAAGCCGCAAAAGAAGATATTGCTAGAGAACGTGAACGTGCAGCAATGCAGTTACGTGGTGAAATGGTAGCTTTATCCATGCAAGCAGCTGGCAAAATTATCGCTGCTAATATGGATAATAAAACAAATGAAAAATTGGTTAGTGATTTCATTGACCAGTTGGATAAAGATAAAATGGGTGGATTGCCATGCTGAATTTACAGTTAGCAAAAAAATACGCTGTGGCAATGTTTGAATTAGCTCAAGAAGAAAATAAGCTTGTAGAATATGGTGAGCAATTAGCGGAAATTAGTACGCTTTTTAAAACTCAACCAGAATTAAAAGCTTTTATGAGTAATCCTCAAATTCAGCCATCAGCAAAAAAAGAACTGCTAAATAAAGTTTTTGGTAGCGATATTGAAAAATCAGTGCATAATTTTATGTTATTATTGATTGACAAACGTCGCATAGCATTAATTGAAGAGATAGTCGGTGAATATGAAGCTCTGTCTAATGAAGTTCGTAATATTGTAGTAGCACATGTTACTACAGCAGTTGCTATGGAAAAGCCACAAGAAAAAGCTTTAACTGCGAAATTAGAAGCTATTACCGGCAAGCATATTCAGCTAAAAACACATATTGATAAATCCATCATTGGTGGTGTCGTTGTAAAAATGGGTGACAAATTAATCGATGGTAGTGTAACTAGCAAAATTAAATCTTTAGGAAAGCAGTTAATGGCAAATTAAGTTATTTAAGTGGGGTGACAGAGTCGTTATGAAAATGAATCCAGAAGAAATAACAGCCATTATCAAGGATCAAATTAAAAATTATAATGTTGATTTAAATGTTGATGATGTAGGTACTGTTATTGAAATCGGTGATGGTATTGCACATATTCATGGCTTAGACAAAGCGATGTCAGGGGAACTGCTCGACTTTGGTAATGATATATATGGTATGGTCCTAAACCTTGAACAGGACAATGTCGGTGCCGTTTTATTAGGTGGCGACACAAAAATTAAAGAAGGAGATATCGTAAAACGTACTGGTAAAATCATGCAAGTACCTGTTGGGGAAAGTATGATTGGTCGTGTTGTTGACGCACTTGGTCGTCCAATTGATGGCAAAGGCCCTATTCATACAACACAGAGCCGTCCAATTGAATATCCAGCTCCTGGTATTGCTGATAGAAAATCAGTAAAAGAACCATTACAAACTGGTATTAAAGCAATTGATGCCTTAGTTCCAATTGGTCGTGGTCAGCGTGAACTTATCATCGGTGACCGTGGTACAGGTAAAACAGCTATTGCTGTAGATACAATTCTCAATCAGAAAGGTCAAAACTGTATTTGTATTTATGTAGCTATTGGTCAGAAAGCTTCTACAATCGCTCGTGTTGTAAAAACTTTTGAAGATCATGGTGCTATGGATTATACAATTGTAGTAGCAGCTACTGCTTCTGATAGTGCACCACTTCAATATATGGCTCCATATTCTGGTGTTACTATGGGTGAACATTTCATGTATCAAGGCAAACATGTACTTTGTGTATATGATGACCTTTCTAAACATGCTACTGCTTATCGTGCAATGAGCTTGTTACTTCGCAGACCACCAGGACGTGAAGCATATCCAGGGGACGTATTCTACTTACATTCTCGTCTTTTAGAACGTGCTGCTAAATTAAGTGATGAACTTGGTGGAGGTTCTATTACAGCTTTACCTATCATCGAAACTTTAGCAGGTGACGTATCTGGTTATATTCCAACAAACGTTATTTCTATTACAGATGGTCAGATTATGCTTCAGACAGAAGCTTTCTATTCTGGTATTCGTCCAGCTATTGACGTAGGTCTTTCCGTATCTCGTGTAGGTGGTAGTGCTCAGATAAAAGCTATGAAACAGATTGCTGGTCGTATGCGTCTTGACCTTGCTCAGTATCGTGAACTTGCAGCATTCGCTCAATTTGGTTCTGACCTTGATAAATCTACAAAAGAACAATTAGACCGTGGTGTACGTATGGTTGAAACATTAAAACAAGCACAGTATTCACCTTTAAAAGTAGATGAACAAATCCTTGTTATTTATACAGCTGTACGTGGTTTCTTAAGCGATATTCCTGTTAATCAGGTTGTTAACTTCCAACGTGATTTCTTGAAATTTATGAATTCAAATCACCCAGAAATTGGACAGACAATCGTTGAAAAACAAAAATTAGATGATGCTTTAGAAGCTTCTATCAATAGTGCTATTGAAGAATTTAAATCCACATATTCATATAATAAATAAGCAGTGAGGTGATTTAATTGGCTAGTTTACAGGACATACGCCGCAGAATAAAAAGCGTAAAAAGTACACAGCAAATCACTAAAGCAATGAAAATGGTTGCTGCTGCTCGTTTACGTCGTGCCCAAGAAGCGGCTGTATCCAACCAACCTTATGCTGAAAAAATGTATGAGGTTATTGCCGATGTAGCCTCTAATGCAGGAAGTTTTTCACATCCTCTGCTAGAAGTACGTGAAGAAGGTAAAACTTTATATGTTGTTTTAGCTTCCGATAAGGGTCTTGCAGGTGCTTATGCTAGTAATGTATTTAAAGAAACAGTTTCTCATATCAAAGATGCAAAAAATACATCTATTATCACTGTAGGTCGTCGTGGTAAAGAATATTTCGTTCCACGTAAATATGATGTATTAAATTCTTATATGGGATTTACAGAACGTCCAGAGTATCAAAATGCTCGTCAAATTGCTGTTGAAATTATGGAGCATTTTAGTAAAGGTGACTATAAAGAAGTATATCTTGTATATACAAAATTTGTGTCAGCTATTTCTGCTATACCTCAGACAATTAAATTATTACCATTTACAGCACCAGAGTCCTCCGATCATAAACCTACTGCTGAATATATTTATGAACCATCAGCACAATCAGTGCTTGGATATTTATTACCGCAATATATTATTACAACAATATATGCATCATTATTACAATCAGCAGCAAGTGAACTAAGTTCACGTATGAATGCGATGAGCAATGCAACAGATAATGCTGAAGAACTCATCTCTAAACTTGATTTGCATTATAATAAAGTACGTCAGGCTGGTATTACTCGCGAAATTACAGAAATCGTGGGCGGTGCAGAAGCTCTGAAGTAAGGAGGTTTCACCTAAGTGGCAAAAGGTAAAATTGTACAGGTTATTGGACCTGTTGTTGATATAGAGTTTCCGGCAGAATCTTTGCCAGAAATTTTAAATGCTGTAACTATTAAAGGTAAATCTGGTGACATTGATATCGATTTAGTTGTTGAAGTTATGCAACATTTGGGTGACAATGTTACTCGTTGTATCGCTATGAGTTCTACTGACGGTTTGACTCGTGGCATGGAAGCTGAAGATACTGGTGCTCCAATCAGAGTTCCAGTAGGGGAAGCAACTCTTGGTCGTGTATTTAACGTACTTGGAAAAACAGTTGACCATGATGATACTCCTGTAGGCAACAAAGAATTTTGGCCTATTCATCGTCCAGCTCCAAAATTTGATGAACAAGAAACATCTACACAGATTTTAGAAACTGGTATTAAAGTCGTTGACCTTATCGCACCATATTCCCGTGGTGGTAAAATCGGTTTGTTCGGCGGTGCTGGTGTAGGTAAAACAGTTCTTATCATGGAACTTATTCATAATATCGCAACTCAACATGGTGGATATTCTGTATTCTCTGGTGTTGGTGAACGTACTCGTGAAGGTAATGACCTTTGGTCTGAAATGAAAGAATCTGGCGTTATCGATAAAACTGCTTTAGTTTATGGTCAGATGAACGAACCACCTGGAGCACGTATGCGTGTTGCTTTAACTGGTCTTACAATGGCTGAATATTTCCGTGATGTTCAAAATCAGGACGTATTATTATTCATTGATAATATTTTCCGTTTCATTCAGGCTGGTTCTGAAGTATCCGCACTTTTAGGTCGTATGCCATCTGCCGTTGGTTATCAGCCAACACTTGGTACAGACGTAGGTGCTCTTCAAGAACGCATTACTTCTACTAAAAAAGGTTCTATCACATCTGTTCAGGCTGTATATGTTCCTGCCGATGACTTAACTGACCCTGCTCCAGCAGCAACATTTGCTCACTTGGATGCAACAACAGTATTGTCTCGTCAGATTGCAGAGCTTGGTATTTATCCAGCAGTAGACCCACTTGATTCTACTTCTCGTATTCTTGACCCACATGTAATCGGTGAAGACCATTATGAAGTAGCTCGTGGTGTACAGGCTATTTTACAGAAATATAATGAACTTCAAGATATTATCGCTATCTTAGGTATGGAAGAATTATCTGATGAAGATAAGCTTACTGTAGCTAGAGCACGTAAAATTCAAAGATTCTTATCTCAGCCATTCTTCGTTGCTGAACAGTTCACAGGTACACCAGGTAAATATGTACCATTAAAAGAAACTATTCGTGGCTTTAAAGAAATTTTAGCAGGTAAATATGATGACTTACCTGAAAGTGCTTTCTATATGGTTGGTAGCATTGACGAAGTTGTTGAGGCAGCAAATAAAATGAAGAAGGAGGGATAATTTATGGCTAAAATAAAGCTAGAAATTATTTCTCCAAATAAAGTTGTTTATAGTGCTGATATTGATATGTTAATCGTGCGTTCTATTGCTGGGGATTTAGGTATTATGCCAAAACATGCTCCGCTTCTTGCAGGACTTGTTCCTCATGCAATGAGAGCTATGATTGACGGCACTGAAAATCTTATTGCAGTTAGCGGTGGTTTTATTCAGGTTCAACCTGATAAAATTATTGTACTTGCAAGTGCAGCAGAACTTCCTATTGAAATTGATATCAATAGAGCGAAAAAAGCTTATGAACGTGCACAAAAACGTTTAGAAAGCTTTAAAGAAAATCCAGAAGTTAAGAGCGATGTTGATACACTTCGCGCTAGAGCTGCACTCGAACGTGCTAAAGCAAGACTTAAAGCAACTAAAACAGATATTGGTTAATATTTAATTAGTTTTATGTAAAAACGGTTGTAACTTAATTTAGCTACAACCGTTTTTATTTTAAAGGTGATAATATGATTTTTAGCAATATAAAAAATATAGATTTAACCACTATAGATGAACGAATTAAATTTTGTGTAGATTATTTTAATGAACATGATTTAATAAATTATAATGCAGGAACATATCAAACAGATAGAGAGGATATTTGTTTTCGCATTGATGAATATGAAACACAAATTGCTCAGGAAAGATATTGGCAAGCACATGAAAAACATATAGATGTATATATTTTATTAAAGGGACAAGAACGCATAGATGTTAATATCTATGAAGGTGTAATTTATCATCGTGATAAGATAGACGATATGTTGATGTTAGAAGAAATGCCGTACACAAATATTAATTTTTTGAGCAATTTTGGTGATATTTTAGTTTGTAATCCAAATGAAGCGCACAAGACAGGAATTCATATGGATTTAAAAAACAAATTTAAAATAGCTTTATTTAAAATTAGAATTTAATTTGAGAAACAAAAAAAGAGCAATCATATTGAACTGCACCCCAAAAGTTGGACACAAAACAACTTTTGGAGGTGCAGTTTTTTTATGACTAAATACTCAAATGAATTTAA
>NZ_CFQVBI010000052.1:0-82994 GCF_986095205.1 Megamonas sp.
GATATAGTAAGACCTGCTATTTTAGTAGGCAAGTATCGTTTGTATCCAAGAATCCCCTGCATTTAGGCATGGGGAGTATGTCAACTATTTTCACTATAGGAAAGTATTTTGAACAAGGTGAAAAAATATTATTGCCATTAGCTATTCAAGTACATCATGGAGTATGTGATGGTTTTCATTTATCAAGATTTATAAATGATTTGCAAGAATGGTTAGATAAAACAGATGAAATATAAAAAAAGGCACTACAATTGTAGTGCCTTTTTATTTTTATTAGCCACGAAGATTTGCATTGAAATCTTTTTGAAGTTTAACTACGATTTTTTCGATTGCTGGGTCAATTTCAGCATCAGTTAATGTTTTATCATTGGATTGGAAAGTCAAGGAGAATGCTAAGCTTTTTTTGCCTTCTTCAACTTGTTTACCAGTGTAAACATCAAATAAAGTGATTTGAGTGAGGTTTTGACCTGCAGCTTTAGTCATAGCTTTTTCGATATCAGCAGCATTTACATCAATATCTACGAGCATTGCAAGGTCACGGCTAGTTGCTGGATATTTTGGTAATGCTTTATATTTTAAGTCTTTAGCCATGTATTTCATAACAGTAGTAGCGTCAAGTTCAAAGATATATACAGGTTTTGTAATACCATAAGCAGAAAGTACAGCAGGATGAACTTCACCAACTGTTGCGATTACATCGCGACCTTTTTTGAAGAGAGCAGTTTTGCCTGGGTGCATAGCGTAGTGTGTACCAGCTTCAACTGTATAACGAGTTACACGAAGGTTTGCAAATAATTCTTCGATAATGCCTTTAGCATCGTAGAAGTCTACCATATCATTTGTTTGGTTCCAGCCCTGAGCATTGCGACGACCAGTGATAGCACCTGCAATTTTCACAACTTCATCTGGAAGTTCTGTTACAGGAAGTGCTTTAGGGAAGAATACAGAACCTACTTCAAATAAAGCTACATCATCATTTTTACGAGCAAGATTGCGAGCAAGATTATCAAAAATACTGCTGAGCAATGTTGTACGAACGAGAGGATATTCGTCAGAAAGTGGGTTCATGATAGGTACAGCTTTACGAAGTGGGCTATCTTGTGGAATGTTTAATTTATTGAATGTTTCTTCGTTAGTTAAAGCAAAGGAAATTGTTTCATAAAGTCCTTGGCTAGATAAGGAAGATTTTACTTTATCAATAAATGTTTGTTTTGCAGATTGAGTTCCCTGCATAGAAACGCCATTTGGAAGAGTGGATTTAATTTTATCAAAACCATGTAAACGAGCAATTTCTTCGGAAATATCAGCCATGCAAGTTACATCATTTCTCCAAGATGGAACTTTAACAGTGATTTCATCATTTTCATCTTTTGTAACATCAAAACCAACACTTGTAATGATATTAAGCATAACATCTTTAGCGATATTAGTGCCGAGATGATTATTGATTTGTTCTGGTGTGAAAGTAACATAATTAGCTTGTTTTGGATTTGGATATACATCTACAATTCCTTCGCAAACAGTGCAAGCACCCATTTCTTGAAGTAATTGAGCTGCTCTGTCGAGGGCTTTAATAGTAGTTTCGCTATCAACACCACGTTCAAAACGACCAGAAGCTTCAGAAGAAAGACCGCAAGCACGAGCAGTTCTGCGGATACATGGACCATAGAAATCAGCAGATTCTAATACTACAGTAGTAGTAGTGTCTGTGATTTCTGTTTCGAAACCACCCATGATACCAGCAAGACCAGCAGCTTTTTCGCTATCAGCGATAACGAGCATTTCACCTTTTGCTTTGCGAGAAGTATCATCAAGAGTATGAAGTTCTTCACCTTCAATAGCACGACGAGCAATTAATTTTTTGCCTGTGATTTTATCATAATCATAAGCATGCATAGGATGACCAAGTTCAATCATAACGAAGTTTGTAACGTCAACTACATTATTGATGGAACGAATGCCAGCACCTTCAAGACGTTGTTGCATCCATTCAGGAGATGGGCCGATTTTTACATTTTTAAGCATACGTGTAGAGAAACGAGAGCATAAATCAGGGTCTGCGATTTCTACAGAGAAGATATCGTTTAATTTAGTATTATCATCTTCATTAACTTTGATTTCAGGGAAATGTGGTTTGTTGCCAGTGATAGCAGCAATTTCGCGAACAAGACCGAAAACACTGAAGCAGTCTGCACGGTTAGCTGTAAGTTCAAATTCCAATACAACATCATTTAAACCTAATACATCTTTAGCAGGAATACCTACAGGAGTATCACTAGGTAAAATGAAGATACCAGTTTTTTGTTCTTCAGGTAATTTTTCAAGGTCGAGTTTTAATTCTTGAGCGGAGCAAAGCATACCATTAGAAGCTACGCCACGAAGTTTACCTTTGGAGATTTTCATGCCGTTTGGCAAATGAGCACCTACCATAGCTACAGGAACAACTTGTCCTTCTGCTACATTTTGAGCACCTGTTACAATGATGATATTTTCAGCAAGACCAACATTCATAGTGCAGATTTGTAAGTGGTCAGAGTTTTGATGTGGTTCAAGTTTTTCGATGCGACCAGTTACAACTTTTTCTAAACCTTCGCCAGGGTCTACAACATTTTCTACAGGAATACCAGCCATTGTGAGTTTATCAGCAAGCTGCTCTGGAGTTTCAGTAAAATCTATATAATCTTTAAGCCATTTAATAGAAACTTGCATTAAATATAATCCTCCTTAATATTAGAACTGACGTAAGAAACGTACATCATTATCATAGAATAAACGTAAATCATCAATGCCATAAGCGAGCATAGCAATACGTTCAACACCCATACCGAAAGCAAAACCGCTAACTTGTTTAGGGTCATAACCACTCATTTCAAGTACATGAGGATGAACCATACCTGCACCTAAGATTTCAAGCCAGCCAGTGCCTTTACATACACGGCAACCTTTACCTTTACACATAACGCAAGAGATATCTACTTCAGCACTTGGTTCAGTGAATGGGAAGAAGCTTGGACGGAAGCGAACTTTTACATCTTCACCGAAGATTTGTTGTAAGAAAGTAACAAGTGTGCCTTTGAGGTCAGCAAAGCTGATGTTTTTATCAATGCAAAGACCTTCAACTTGAGTAAACATAGGGGAATGTGTAGCATCATAATCATCACGGCGATATACATGACCTGGAGCAATGATGCGAATTGGGCTATTTGGTTCATGAGCTTGCATTGTGCGAGCCTGTACAGGAGAAGTCTGACTTCTAAGTAAGATATCTTCTGTGATATAGAAAGAGTCTTGCATATCACGAGCTGGGTGATCTTTTGGAAGATTTAAAGCTTCAAAGTTGAAATAATCAGATTCAATCTGAGGACCTTCAGCGATAGAATAGCCCATGCTAGTGAAGATATTTTTTATATTGTTTAAGGTAACAGTTAAAGGATGAAGATGTCCTAAGCTTTGACGACGACCAGGAAGCGTAACATCAATTTTTTCTGTAGCTAAACGATTTGCAAGTTCAGCTGCTTTTAATTCTTCTTGTTTAGCTGCGATTGCAGTTTCTAATTCTTTACGAGTTGTATTTACCATTTGACCAACTACAGGACGTTGTTCAGGGCTTAATTTACCCATACCACGTAAAATGCTAGTCAAAGAGCCTTTTTTACCAAGATATTTTACACGCACATCATTTAGTGCATTGAGATTAGAAGCACTATTAATATCATTAATCGCTTCTTGTTGTAAACTTTTGAGTTCTTGTTCCATGATTTCACTCCTACAAAATTTTAACAAAAATAAAAGCTCTCACCCCATGAAGGGGCGAAAGCTTGTTTCGCGGTACCACCCTAATTGATACTTAAAAGCATTAACGCTGCCAGACGCTATGACTACTTATTTTCACCATAGAAGCTCCAAAGTGAACTTCAATTAAATTTTCTTTTATTGTTCTCAGCCTAGACAATATTTTCTGTAAAAGAAATCTTAATTTACTCTCTTTATCATCGCTTAGTTATATTACAATTTTACAGTGAAAAGTATATCATAAAAATTTATTAAAAACAAGATTGAGCAAATATTGAAGATTTTTATAAAAAAATAATTTTAATTTATATTATTTTTATGTATTTTAGAGTCGATTTTGCGAATTATGGCATTTATAAAAAACAAATTAGAGATATAAAATACAATAAAGTATATGAAAACTAGCATTATTGTAAAAATCTCTAAAAAATAGAATGGATTTTGAAACGGAAAAATAATAGCGATAGAATATAGTCAAAGATAAAACGTTAGAAAAATAAGAATATTTATAAATTATAAAAGAGGTGCGGGAATTATGTTTGATGAAGGTAAAATCGTTATTATTGGTGCTAGTAATGTTGGTACAGCAGTGTTGAATAAAATTGTAGATTTCGGTTTAGCATCAGAAGTTGTATTAATTGATATTAACGAGAAAAAATGCATGGGTGAATCTTTGGATACAAGTCATGCTACAGCTTGCATTAGCAGTCATAATATCTATATTCATGAAGGTGATTATGAAGATTGCAAAGATGCTAGTATGATTATTATCACAGCTGGTCCAAGTATAAAACCAGGAGAAACACCTGATAGATTAATTTTAACTAAGACAAATTGTAAAATCATGGATAATGTAATGTCGCAAATCGTTCGTTATACAAAAGACGCAATTATTTTAGTAGTAACTAATCCTTTAGATGTGGCTACTTATTATGTATCTGCTAATTTTGATTATCCAAGAGAAAAGATAATTGGTACAGGCACTTTATTAGAAACTTTCCGTTTACGTAGAATTTTGGCTGATTATTATCATTTAGACCCAAAACTTGTACATGGCTATGTATTAGGTGAACATGGCAATTCTGGTTTTGTGGCATGGAGCACAGTGGACATTGCAAGTTTAGGTTTAGGTAATATGGATGAATTTTTTAATCGTGATTATAAATTAAATAAAGGTATGATTGAACAAAAAATCATGCAAGTCGTATATGATGTAATTAATTTAAAAGGTTGTACAAATACAGGTATTGCTATGGTAGCTTGCCGTTTTATTAAAGCTATAAAATATAATGAATATACAATTTTACCAATGTCATCTATTTTAACTGGTGAATATGGCATTCATGATGTGGCTTTGAGCTTGCCTTGTATGCTTAACAACACAGGAATTATCAAGAAATTTACACCAAAATTAACTGATGAAGAAGTAGGTAAAATGATAGCTTCTGCTAAAAGTGTAAAATTTGCTATGAAAGCTATTGAGAAAAAGACAGAAGCTGTAGCTTAAATATAATTAGATAATTTATAGATATTTATTTTAATAGCGAGGTTTTTATTTAAGTAGAAAATCTCGCTATTTTTATAAGTTTAAATTTTAAAGATAAGGTCGTGTTTTAATTGTTATGATAAGAAAGGAATAGTATTATGAATACTTTGACCAATGTAAAAAAATCACAAGGAATAATGATGTTTATTATCTTGTTATTATCTTATATAGTATTTGCATCAAATTGGGTGGCTGGTTCAAATTTATCCGAAAAGATTGTATATCATTATTTTAATGGTGAACAAGTATCGCCGATAGTTTCAGAAGTTATAAATTATACGATAACGATTGCTCGAATTTTTGCAAACTTAGTTGCAGCGTATATTTTATTGAAATTAAATCCGCGAAAGGCAAGTATTGTAGCATTAGTATTACTTTGTTTTTCTTTTGTTGCTGTATTTGCTACAAATTATTGGCTATATACTATTGCGCGTATGATTATGGCATTAGGCGGTTCTATGATAATGGTATATATGAATACTGTAGTAGCTAGATTTATAGCTAATGATGAAAAAATTATAGCAAGTGCGCTAGTTACAGCTTCGTATAATATTGGTGCAGGTTTAGTGGCTATTATTTTCTTTTTATATAAAGATGTAGTTATCAGTGATTGGCAACATACAATGTATGTATTTAGCTTATTTAGTATTTTGCTTTTAGTTTTATGGACTATGTTGGCAAAGGATTTTTCACCTAATGATGAGAATACACATCATCAAGAGGAATATAAATATAAAGATGCATTGACAGATAAATTTGTATATTGTTTTTCCATGGGTTTTGGCGGTTTTTTATTTTTATATGTAATGTCTTTAGTATCTATACCTGTAAAATTAGTTGCACATGTCAATAATGGTTTTAATGCTGAATTTATGATATTGGCAATTACTATGGGTGGTATAGTGGGGACTTTATTTAGTATTTTAATTGGCAAAGTACCTTTTGAGCGTAAGCCGTTTTTATTAGTTCATGGTATTATGATGATTATTGCTATGGCTTTAGGTTTGTATATGGCGTATATAAATCCAGGATTAGCATACTTTTTATTTGCGATTGGCGGATTTGTGATGTTTTCTCAGTATTCTGTGTATCTGAATTTTCCTCATGAATTGCCAAATATGAACCCACGTAAACTAACTATTATGTTTGGTGTGTTTTGGGCATTGGGCTATACTATTTATACTGTATTGAATTTTATTTGGAGCATTATACTTTCGTATTATGGTTGGGATTTATCCATGGTATTTTATATTGTATGTAGTTGCATATATATAATTTTTGTATTTACATTCCCTGCTTTAAAAGTTCAGACGAAAAGGGCAATTTCTTAAGCTTAGATGAGCTTTATATAGTATAATTAAGGAAATTATGCTTGTGGTGGTGAAAATATATGGATAAATTAGATATTGAAGCATGTAAAAAAGAAAATCCTTTTATCGTATTAGCTGACGTTATTTATAAACATTTAAAAAATGATATTATGCAGGGTTTATTATTGCCAGGTGATAAGATTGTTGAGTCAAAGATTGCACAGCAATTAGATGTGAGTAGAACACCTGTAAATATAGCTCTTAATAGAGCTTTAAAAGATGGTTGGCTTGAGCGACGCAGTAAAAGGTTTTTGACGGTGCGAAAGATAAGTCCACAAGAATGTTTTTATCTATATGAAGCTCGTAAATTTTTGGAAGGACAAGCTGCTTATTTGGCAGCTAAACGCATAACGAAAGCAGAACTTATGGGTTTAAAGGAAATTTTGCTAAACTTTCGCAAGGGCAATGATGAACCAATTGATGATGAATTATTTTGTAAAAATGATGAGCGATTTCATGATTTAATCGTTAAGGCTGCACATAATGATTATATTTCAGAGATGTATAAACGTATAAAACCTGATTTGCAACGATATAGATATCATTATAAACAGTTGATTATTGAACGAAATACAAATGAAAATGTCTATATGTATCATTATTCTATTTATTTAGCACTTAAAAGCAGATTGTCTGTAGTAGCTAAAGATGAGATAGAGTCAGATATTTCTAGTATGCATGGAATGATTTTTGCAGGAAATATCTTGGCTAAATTTAATTTATAAAAAAAGCCTTAGGAAAACCTAAGGCTTTTGTCATTTTATTTAAAATCATTTACTAAAACATCTTTGCGGAAATATTTTTTATCATATTCGCCGATTTCACGAATTACTTTACATGGAGAACCATAAGCTAAGCTATTAGCTGGAATATCTTTAGTTACGATACTACCTGCACCGATTACACAGTTATCACCGATTGTAACACCAGGCATAACCATTACTCCAGCGCCAAGCCATACACGGTTACCGATATGAATTGGCAAGGAGAATTGAGTACCACCAAGGCGATATTCAGGGTCTAGTGGGTGACCTGTTACACAAAGTAATACATTTGGACCACACATAACATCATCGCCGATGAATACTTCACAGTCATCTACAACTTGGAAATTAAAGTTTGCATAGAAATTTTTACCGATATGAGTGTTGCAACCATAAGCAAAATGTGCAGGTGGTTCAAGATAGATACCTTTTCCTACAGAACCTAATAATTCTTTGAGAATTTTAGTTCTTGTTTCCATATCACTAGGACGAGTATTATTGAAATCGAACATCATTTCTTTAGCATTTACACGTTGTTTTTCAATAATTTTTTCGTATTCTTGGTCAACAGGGTCTTTGTGACCATATTCACGATAAAGTAATCCAGATTTCATTTGTTCTTCTAAACGCATAGAATCATCTCCCGCTCGTTAATTTACTATATTAAATTATAATTTATTCTGTAATGTTTTTTCAATAGATTTTATTTTATTTACGATATCATCAGCACTGACAATTTCAGATACAATAGCGAATGTTTTAGCACCATGAGAAGCTACTTCGCAAATATTATGTTCTTTGATACCACCGATAGCTACAAATGGATGTTTAGCATATTTACTAGCATAATCTACATAGGAAAAACCAACAGGTACAGCATCTTTTTTTGTCTGTGTAGCATAGACAGGGCCTACACCGATATAGTCAATAATATCACCAAGTTCATTTGCTTTTTGAAGTTGAGCTTCTTCATGAGTGGAAAGACCTAAGATTTTATCTTCGCCGATTAATTGACGAACTACTCGAGGTGGCAAATCTGTCTGACCGATATGCACGCCATCAGCATTTACAGCCATAGCAAGGTCTACAAAATCATCAATGATAAATATAGCACCAGCTTCTTTAGTCATCTTTACTAATTGCATACATTCTTGATAGCGTTCAAGTGCAGGTTTTTCTTTTTCACGATATTGAATAAATTTAATGCCAGCTTCGAGCATTTTGCCTACAACTTCAATATTATTGCGACCGTTAGACATTGCTTCAGCAGTTATAGTATAGATGGGATTGTTGATAAAATGTTCCATTCCTTTACGCATGGAAAGACCTCTTTTCTAAATATAGAATTTTATTTTTTATTTTATAGTAGTGAAAACATCTGTTGCGTCATTATCAGCAGTGATTGTTATTTGCCATTTTTGTTTAATATTTTCTTCTTGCAAATATTGAGCCAAAGTTTCAACTATAGGTAATTCTGTGCCAAAATGACCTGCATCAATGATATTTATACCTAATTCTTGAGCATGTTGTGCTTCGTGATATTTAACATCACCAGTTATATAAGTGTCAGCACCTTGCATAGCAGCTTTATCTAAAAATTCAACACCAGCACCAGAGCAAAGGGCTACTTTTTTTACTAATTTGTCATTTCCTTTTACATAGCGGAAAGTATCACCAGGAAGACTTTGTTTTATGCGTTGAGCAAATTCATCAAGTGTAATAGGATTAGCGAGTTTACCAATGCGTCCAAGTCCATTTTCGTGATAAACATTTTCTGTAGGAATGATATCCCAAGCAGGAACTTCATAAGGGTGAGCTTTTAACATAGCTTTAATCACACGATTTTTTATTTTGCTAGGTAAAATGGTTTCTATGCGAACTTCTTGCACATTGGATAATTTATTTTGTTGACCGATAAAAGGATTGGAATTTTCAAGAGGTTTGAAATATCCTGTGCCATTATAAGTGAAGGAGCAATCACTATAATTATCGATAGCACCTGCTCCCGCTTTAGCTAAAGCTTCACGAACAGCATCAGCATAATCGCTAGGAACATTGACTCCTAATTTTAAAATTTCTTCACGGTAAGAAATAGTAAGTGGTTTTACTTCTGTGAGTTGAAGTTTTTGAGCTAAAACATCATTTACACCACCATAGGTAGTATCTAAATTTGTATGAGCAGCAAAGATAGCGATATTGTTACTGAGAATTTTTTGAAGCATTCTGCCAAGAGGTTTATCAGTAGCAATTTTTTTTATACCTTTGAATAAAAATGGGTGGTGAGAAATTATCATATTATAATTTTCACAGATAGCTTTATCAATTACTTTTTCTGTAACATCTAAGCAAGTCAAAATTTTAGTGATTTCTTGAGCAGGATTACCTATCAAAAGACCTACATTATCCCAATTTTCAGCGAGGTAACGTGGGGCAAGTCTATCCATAGCTTCAACTACAACTTGACATTTAATCATAATAATTCCTCCAAAGCTTTTACATAAGTTTGTAATTGATGATAATGTGCAGTATTTTTAGCAGTCTCAGATTTTGCCATGCCGTTTAAACTGCGATTGGCTTTGGCGATAAATTCAGCAATCATTTCTTTAAATAAAGTAGGTCTAGTGCGATTTAATACAGGCCCTATTTCAAGCTCAAGTTCAGTAGGTAAAGCTTGTTTTCCAGGTTTAGCATAAATTATTTGATAAATGCGACCATCTTCTTTTGCTATAGCTTCATTTTCGATATGCCAATCTATGCTGTAAAGATATTTTCTAAGAGCAGTAAATCCTTGTTGTGGTTGTAAAATTAAACCTTTTAAAGAATTTACAATTTCAGGGCAATCTTGTAATAATTGAACCATTAGATTTCCGCCCATACCACAAAATATAGCAATATCTACTTCGTTAGGTTGAAGAATTTCTAAACCACTACCTAAACGAATATCGATTTTATTCATCAATGAAGCATTGCGTACAGAACGTTTGGCTGCTAAATAAGGGCCTTCGTTTACATCACCAGCGATTGCTTTACAACATCTTCCAGTTTTTACTAATTCTATAGGTAAATAACCATGGTCAGTGCCAATATCAGCAATGATACTACCATGAGGTACGAACTTTGTTACTGTTTGTAATCTAGCACCTAAAGACAAAAAAATCATCTCCTTAAAATAAATTGATTAAATATATGATATCATGATAATAGATACAAAAAAAGCTGGTTCTATATTGAACCAGCTTTTTATTAATATTTAATTATTTTTTAGCGATTTTTTTCATATCGTCAGCAACAGCTTCAGCTTTTGTACCAACAATTACTTGAACGCTATTTCCTTTTTTGATAACACCAGCAGCACCTAGAGCTTTAAGACCAGCTTCATCGATTTTATCAATATCTTTAACATTTAAACGTAAACGAGTGATGCAAGAGCTGATAGTAGTTAAGTTATCAGCACCACCTAATTTATCGATAAAGGATTGAGCTAATTCATCTGGGTTAGCATTTTCAATAGCTTCGTTGTCAGATTCATTTTCAAAACGACCAGGAGTTGGAAGGTCGAAGTGAACGATTGCCCATCTGAAAACGATGAAGTAAATGATACCAAATACTAAACCGATTGGAATGATTAAGATAGGTTTAGTTGCAAGACCATAGTTTAATACATAGTCGATAAGACCAGCAGAGAAACCAAAGCCATGTAAAATACCAAACATATTAGCAACTGCAAGAGCAATACCTGTCATAACAGCATGGAATGCATAAAGAACAGGAGCTAAGAACATGAAAGTGAATTCTACAGGTTCAGTGATACCAGTTAAGAAAGCTGTGAAAGCGATGGAGAACATCATACCAGCAACTTTTGATTTATTTTCTGGTTTTGCAGCACTGTACATTGCAAGTGCGATAGCAGGAACACCGAACATAAAGATAAAGTAGAAACCAGCCATGAATACACCAGCAGTTGGGTCACCAGCGAAGAAACGATTTAAATCGCCTGTTGCAGTAACGCCTGTTTCTGGATTAGTGTAAGAACCAAATACGAACCAAACAAGGGAGTTGAGAATGTGATGAAGACCAACAGGAATAAGTAAACGGTTTAATACACCATAGACAAAGGCACCAGCAGCACCAGCACCAACAATCCATTCACCGATGCTATGAATAAAGTTTTGAATAGGACCCCAAATAATACCAAAAATAAGAGCTAAAACAACGAATGTTGCAGCAGTAACGATCGGAACGAAACGTCTGCCTGAAAAGAAACCTAAGAATTCTGGTAATTTAATATTGTAGAATTTATTGTAAAGTATACCAGAAATAATACCAACAATAACCCCAGCGAGAACACCCATATTTAAATCTTTATCGATAGCTTTGAGTGCTTCTGTTAATACTAAATAGCCAATAACCCCAGCAAGACCTGCCGCACCATTGTTATCTTTAGCTAAGCCAACAGCGATACCAACGGCAAAAATAAGTGCTAAGTTATTGAAAACAGCACCACCTGCTTGAGTAATAAATGGAATGTCGAAGACATCAGGTGCTCCTAAACGAAGTAAAAGAGCGGCAGCAGGAAGAACGGCAACAGGAAGCATTAACGCTTTACCTACAGCTTGAAGTTTGGAAAACCAACTGGACATAATAGTATCTCCTCCTATAAAATTTTAGCATAAAAGTTCGAATTTTCTCAATAAAAAGAAATTTATAGTATATAAAAACAAACTTTTACTTGCCCATAATATACTATAAATTTTATTTCACGTCAATATTACAACTTCAGAAAAAATTATAGAGAATGTATCCTGTAAGGATACCAATAATAGCGCCACTGATGACTTGGAAATAAGTATGACCTTCTTTTTCATGGAGGTCTGCCTTCCCTGTTAAGTGATTTAAAATAGAGGCATGTTTACCAATAGAGCGACGTAGATGAGTTGCATCAATCATAATGATAAAAGCAATAGTTACAGCTAAGATGAATAATGGAGAATTAAAATTATCATAAAAGCCGATATAAGTTGTAGTGGTAATTATAGTAGCCGTATGTACACTAGGAAAACCACCGTTACTGAAAGATAATTTCAAATCCAAAGTAGAATAGTAAATGTAATTAGTTATAAATTTTATGATAACTGCTACAAGCCAACCAATAAAAGGAACAAAAATCATACAAGACTGCATAAAATCACCTGGGTTTCTAAAAATAATTTAAGATAATTAAATTATAGCAAAGATTTAATTTAAACAAAATCATATTTATGTAAAATCAAAGATTAGGTATAAATATTAATTTTAAAATAGTTTAAGTAAATAAAAAAAGATAGATAAAAACGAAAAAATTTTCACCTATCTTTTGTTTACATTATTGAATTTTTAGTAAAAAAGGCAACAAAAAAACTTCCATATTTCTATGGAAGCTTATCATCTTTATTAAGTGGTGGGCCCACCTGGATTCGAACCAGGGACCAACCGGTTATGAGCCGGGGGCTCTACCGCTGAGCTATAGGCCCAAATAAAAATGGCTCCTTGAGTAGGACTCGAACCTACGACCGATCGGTTAACAGCCGATTGCTCTACCAACTGAGCTATCAAGGAATCTTACAATCTTGTTAGAAAATGGCTCCTCGAGTAGGACTCGAACCTACGACCGATCGGTTAACAGCCGATTGCTCTACCAACTGAGCTATCGAGGAATGTCTCATCACCAACGGAAATTATTATAATACATTATTAACTATATTGTCAACACTTTTTTTATATTTTTTTATAAACTTTTTTAAAAAATTTATAAAGCCTATTTATATAAGCAATAAATAGGCTTTAAACAAAGCTTATTCTAAGAAATCTTTTAATTTTTTACTACGGCTAGGATGACGAAGTTTGCGAAGTGCTTTTGCTTCAATTTGGCGAATACGTTCACGTGTTACACCAAAATTTTGACCTACTTCTTCTAAAGTACGAGCACGACCATCATCTAAACCAAAGCGAAGGCGAAGAACTTTTTCTTCACGTTCAGTTAAAGTATCAAGAACATCTTCTAATTGTTCTTTTAAAAGTACAAAAGATGCTGCTTCAGCAGGAGCTGGTGCATCATGGTCTTCGATGAAATCTCCAAGATGAGAATCTTCTTCTTCACCGATAGGTGTTTCCAAAGATACTGGTTCTTGAGCTATTTTCATGATTTCACGTACACGATCTACACTTACGTCCATTTCTTTTGCTATTTCTTCAGGGCTTGGTTCACGTCCTAAGGATTGGAGAAGTTGACGAGATACGCGAATTAATTTATTGATGGTTTCAACCATGTGGACAGGAATACGAATAGTACGAGCTTGGTCGGCAATAGCACGAGTAATGGCTTGACGAATCCACCATGTAGCATAAGTACTAAATTTGTAGCCTTTGTTGTAATCGAATTTTTCAACAGCTTTTATTAAGCCTAAGTTACCTTCTTGGATTAAGTCCAAAAAGAGCATGCCACGACCAACATAACGTTTAGCAATACTTACAACAAGACGTAAGTTTGCTTCTGCTAGGCGTTTTTGAGCTTCAAGATCTCCATCTTCCATGCGTTTTGCTAATTTTATTTCTTCATCAGCAGATAATAATGGAACACGACCAATTTCTTTAAGATACATTCTAACAGGGTCATCGATATTTATACCTTCAGGTATGCTAAGGTCAATATCAATATCATCTTCATCATCTTTGAGATTAGAATCATCATCTGGTCCTATATCATTACCATTATCAATGATGTCAATGCCACGTTTGGTGAATGTATCGTATAATTCGTCTATTTCATCTGGTGACATGTCAACTGATTGAAGGGATTCCATAATTTCATTGTAAGTTAAAACGCCAGTTTTTTTACCTTTATCTAATAACTTACTGATTGCGTCTAAGCTGGCAGCAGCTGCTGCTGCATTAGTATCTTTAACGGCTTTTACATTTTTTTTGGATTGAGCCATTATTACATGCCTCCTCTTAATTTATTATTATAGGTATAGGGCTTATGTCTCCAGATTTATAGGAGCTCTACGAGGATAAATTATCCATTTCCATTCGTATTTGTTGACTAATTTTTAATTCTTCTAAAAATCTACTGTCGCCATTTCGTTGTAATTCATCTGCTAAAAGGCGATGTTTTTCATAATTACTATTTAGATAATAACGACGTAAAAGTTTTAGACAATCTTCAGTGAGTTGAATGTCATCATCAGTTGTAGATTCTTCAACTAAACAATGTGAAAGTTCACTATAAGCGGTATCACTTAGTTTCTCAGCAGCATCAATATCTGTAAAAGGCTGATTATTAGCAAGTGTATTTGCTAAATATTTTAGAATTTCTCCATGAATTTTATTAGGAAATTCTTCAGCTGGTATAAGATTTAGAACATAATCTAAAATACTAGCTTCATGCCAAATTTTTTTGATGATACATCTTCCTGCCATGGTCAAAGCATCTTTTTTTTCAGAGAATGCTTTGCGTGAATTTATTCCAGGAAGATTATCTGTAGAGACATCATATGCATTAAAATTTCTTTGCGAATTTTGTCGTTGCAAATCACTGCGAATAACGCCTTCATCTATACCCAAAACATTTGATATACGAATAATATATTCATTGCGTTCGACAGTGTTTGTAATATTAGCTAAAAGTGGCATTAATTGGTTTACTGCTAAAAGCTTTCCTTCTAAAGTATTGCGGTCTGTTGATTTTAATACATATTGCAATTGATATTCCATTAGCGGAAGAGCTTTATCAATTAATGCATAAAATTCTTTGCTACCATGATGGCGTAAAAATTCATCTGGGTCTTTGCCATCAGGAATGGTGATTACTTTAACATTGGCACCATTACTGCTAGCGATAGCTAAAGCTCGCATAGTAGCAGCTTGCCCAGCATTGTCACTATCATAGCAAAAATATATATTTGGTGAATAGCGAAGAATTTTTCTACATTGTTGAGCAGTAAATGCAGTACCCAATGACGCTACAGCATTAGTAATATTATGACTATGTAATGCGATAGCATCCATATAACCTTCAACAACAATACTGAAGTTATTTTCTTTTATTGATTTTTGTGCATGATCTAAACCAAATAGCAAATGTCTTTTATTGAAAATAAGTGTTTCTGGTGAATTTAAATATTTGGGAGAATCATTTGGATTGATAATTCTGCCACCAAAGCCACAGATTTGACCATGTTCATTCATGATAGGAATGATTATGCGATTGCGAAAACGGTCATAGACTTTACCAGAATCTTTTATAGTGATTAGACCTGCTTTAGCAAGTAACTCTTTAGTAATGCCTCGTTTAGTAAAAGAGGTAAATAGTTTATCCCAAAGGTTAGGAGCAAAGCCAAGTTTAAATTTCGTAATTATATCTGAATTTATTTGGCGAGAAGAAAAGTATGCTCTACCAGCTTCTCCAAGAGAGGTACGAGTTAAACAATTATGAAAAAAAGAACCCGCCAGTTCATGTATTTTAAACAATGAATCTTTTTGTTGTTCTTGTTTGAGTTCGTCAGCACTTTTTTTCGTAGTCGGTATAGGAATATTCAATCTTTGGGCTTGTAGTTTTATGGCTTCATAATAAGAAATATTCTCTATAAGAGATATAAATTTAAATAGATTACCACCAGCATGACAACCAAAGCAATAAAAAAATCCCTGTTGGGGAACTACGGAAAATGAAGGTGTTTTTTCATTGTGAAAGGGGCAACAACCCCAATAGCGATTACCTCGTTTTTTGAGATGAACGTAACTTGAGATGACAGATAAGATATCTGAAGAAGAACGCACTTGTTCAACAAAATCATCGTGCAAGTTTTGTGTACGCATATAAACTCACCTTTCAATAAAACTATTTAATTATAGATGATTTTTGCCATAACGTAAATACATTCTACACATAATTATAAAAATCCTGCTTTATTTTTTTATTTTATTTAAAATTTTTTCGTATTTACATTTTAGGGACTTTATCTATACTATTCAATACGTATGGTTAAATATCCTGCTTTATTAGTGTATTATGTAGTAGTTATTGTATTTTGAAGATGGATTTGCTATGATGAATAAAAATAAATAATAAAAGAGGTATTCATGTGAGTATAAAAAAAGAGAGAGTGCCAGCTATTGAATATATGCGTGGAATATCCATGCTAGGCGTAGTTGGTATACATGTGGGTTCACAATACTTGATGAATAATCCCACTCCTAATTTACAATTATTGGCTTTGTATGAAATTGTAACGAGATTTTCAGTACCGATTTTTTTCTTTATCTCTGCTTTTGGCTTATTTTATAATTTAGATTTACAGGAAAAATTTAATTATAAAAATTTTATGAAGCGAAGATTTAAAACAGTGTTAATCCCTTATCTTATATGGTCTATTTTTTATATTTTGCATTATACAATAACAAATCAAACGTTGTATTTACTTCATCCATTGAATTTGATTGGCATTTTATTTTTTGGTTTAGCATGTTATCAATTATATTTTATGATATTATTGGTTTGGTTTTATGCTTTAATGCCACTGTGGATTTTTATTGTAAAAAGATTAAATATTGTATTATTAGTAGTTTTATTCGTTTTTCAAATGGCAGTAGATTATTATTCAAGCTTTTTGATGAACCCATATGGCATTCAAAATGAAATAGTTAAAGCTATTTTTATGTATCGTTTAAATTATTGGGTAATACATTATGTATTTATCTTTTTATTAGGTGGATATGTATCTGTACATTATGATGAATTTAAAATCTTCATGAGAGATAATTTGAATAAATTAAGAGCTTTTGGTTTTATAAGCTTGATTGGGTTATTAGCATATTATTATTATTGTATTTATTACAATGGTTATTCTCCAGAAGGCGCAATAAATACTGCTCATCAATTATCTCCAGCTGGTCTTGTTTATACTTTAGGTGCTAGCTTATATTTATTTGCAGAATTTCAATATGGATTTTTAGCTAAGATAGGAACAAGTTTATTTTCTTTATTAGGTAGACATTCATATTTTGTATATTTAGCCCATCCTGTGGCAATCACTTATTTAGCTTTATTTATGGCAAAATTTAATATAGTTATGACAGCTGTTAATTCTATGATTTTTTATGTATTAGTAGTATTGTTTACTTTAATTGTAGCTATAATATTTAGAAAGCTTGGCAATACGAAATATCCAAAATTAAATGAATTGACAATAGGCGTTTATCCTAAAAAATAAGAAAAGCGGTAACACAAATAAGTGTTACCGCATTTTTTTTAATCTTTTTTGATAAGAGAAATAATAACGCCAATGATAAGACCGATAATGGAAGGAACAATCCAGCCCATACCCATATCAAAAAATGGCAAAGTATTTTTATATACTTCAATAATAGCGCTGATAGTAGCTGTGTTATTTAGTCCAAAAGGTAGAGCATTTAACATATCACCGATAGCTGCAAATAAAGTGAAAAGTGTAGTTACAGAATATACATAACGGTGATAGCCAAAAATTGCACTGATAAATGCTAAGATGATAAGTGTTATAGCTAATGGATATAATAACATGAGAATTGGAATAGCTAAGAAAATGATACTAGTTAAACCAACATTAGCGATTAAGAAAGAAACAATAGTGAAGATAAAAGCATATGTTCTGTAGCTAAAAGAGTTAGGATATAATTCACTAAATGTAGTGGAACAAGCAGTGATAAGACCGATGGAAGTTTTTAGGCAAGCTATAGTAACGGTAAGAGCTAACAGAATATGACCAAATGAACCAAAATAATAAGTGGAAATTTGAGCAAGAGCAATACCACCATTAGCAGATAAAGCAAATTGTCCTAGACTGCAAGCACCAATATAAGCTAAGAAACTGTAGATAATGCCCATGAGAATTAAAACAACGATACCTGCTTTTAATGTACCATAAGCTACATCTTTTGGATTTTTTAATCCTAGATTGTGCAATGTATGAATAACGATGATACCAAAAGCAAGAGAAGCTAAAGCGTCCATAGTGTTGTAGCCTTCAGTGAAACCTTTAAAGAAAGCTTCTTGTTGATATGCTTCCTGTACAGGCATAGCATCAGGTGAACCCATTGGATTGATTAAAGCAGTTACCATTAAAATTGCAATAAATACTAAAAAGAGTGGATTTAAAATCTTACCAATCCATGTGAGAATTTTACCTGGTTTTAAAGCAAATGCTAATGCTAAAACAAAGAAAATAAGTGAAAAGATTGCTAAATAAATTGTTTGCATGGAAGCATCAACATGGCTAGATAAACCTATTTCATAAGAAACTGCTGCTGTACGTGGAATTGCAAAAGCAGGCCCAATTGTGAGATATAAAAGTACAGTAACAAAATGAGCATAAGGTTTATTAATGCGACTAGCTAAATCAAAAAGACCTTCACTACGAGAAATACCCATAGCGACAATACCTAAAAATGGAAGACCGATAGCAGTGAGCATAAAGCCGATATTAGCTAGAAAAATATTACTGCCGGCTTCTTGTCCTAGATGTACAGGAAATATTAAATTTCCTGCACCAAAGAACATACCAAATAGCATAGATCCAACTAAAATATTTTGGGAAAGTGAAAGTGTTCGTTTCATGATAAATCCTTTCTGATGAGTTTTTATTTAATTTTTGATTTTAACTGAATAAGGAAATTTGGTCACTTTCTTGTAGACCATCTAAGCAACCATGTTCACGCAAGCGTTCAACAATTGGTGTAGATAAACTAGCACGTTTTTTGAGGTCATCAATAGAAGTGAATTCGCCTTCAAGGCGAGCTTGAACGATATTATTTGCAGCCATAGTACTGATACCAGTAAGGGCAGTAAATGGCGGTAATAGAGATTTTTCATGTAAGATGAATTTATCAGCATTTGATTTATAAAGGTCTACTTTTTCTACAGAAAAACCACGAAGATACATTTCCCAAGCAAGTTCTAAAACGACTTGGAAGCC
Organism: Megamonas sp.; assembly: GCF_986095205.1. Lineage (NCBI taxonomy): Bacteria > Bacillati > Bacillota > Negativicutes > Selenomonadales > Selenomonadaceae > Megamonas > Megamonas sp. The sequence goes on from NZ_CFQVBI010000052.1 coordinate 19,460, forward strand.
TTTATCTTTTACAGATAGTTTTTTCTGTTTTTCAAGTTCAATAATTTCGTCTAGTTTATCGCGAACAGCTAATTTACCTTTAGAAATAATATCTGCATCAAATTCAGCAGCACGAATGGAGAAATAAGCAGCATAAAAGGCAAGAGGATAGTGAACTTTGCAAAAGGCTATGCGATATGCCATCATAACATAAGCTGTGGCATGAGCACGTGGGAAGAGATATTTTATTTTTAGACAAGAGTCAATATACCATTGAGGTATACCGCCATCTTTCATGACTTTAATATCATCTTCGCTAAGCCCTTTTCCTTTACGCACTTTTTCCATAGTTTTAAAGGAAAATAATGGGTCAATACCACTGTGAATTAAATGCATCATGATGTCATCACGACAAGAAATCGCATCGGAAACAGTGCAAGTTCCTGAAGTGATTAAATCTTGAGCATTTTCAAGCCACACATTAGTACCATGAGAAAATCCACTGATGCGCACTAAATCACTGAATTTTTTAGGTTTAGTGTCATCAAGCATTTGACGTGTAAATGGTGTTCTAAATTCGGGAATACCAAATGTGCCAGATGTAGCACCGAGTTCTTCTGGTGTTACACCGAGTGCTTCTGTAGAAGAGAATATACTCATAGTAGCTGGGTCATCAAAAGGAATAGTTCTAGGGTCGCGATGAGTTATATTTTCGAGCATTTTTATTACTGTAGGATCATCGTGCCCGAGTATATCTAATTTTACTAGACGGCTACTGATAGAGTGGTAATCAAAATGTGTAGTTATCGTATTTGTCGTAGTATCGTCAGCAGGTCTTTGAATTGGTGTGAAATGATGTACGTCCATATTACGAGGGATAACCATGATACCGCCAGGGTGTTGCCCTGTGGTGCGTTTTACACCAGTGCAACCATTTACAAGACTGTTGATATAAGCATCGCGCTTTTTAATGCCTTTTTCGTCAAAGAATTTTTTTACATAACCATAAGCAGTTTTATCAGCTACAGTGGCGATAGTTCCTGCACGGAAAACATTATCTTTGCCGAATAATTCTTCAGTGTATTTATGAGCTACTGGTTGATAATCACCGGAGAAATTCAAGTCGATATCAGGAACTTTATCGCCGTCAAATCCCATGAATACAGCAAATGGTATATCATGACCATCTTTAATCATTTTAGTTCCGCAATGAGGGCAATCTTTATCTGGCATATCAAAACCACAACCATAAGTACCATCTTCAATAAATTCGCTGTGGCGACAATGAGGACAGCGCCAATGTGGTGGTAGTGGATTTACTTCTGTTATATTTGTCATAGTAGCGACAAAAGAAGAACCAACTGAACCCCTAGAGCCAACAAGATAGCCATCATCAAGTGATTTTTTTACGAGTTTATGAGCGATTAAATAAAGCACGGCAAAACCATGACCAATGATGGAATTTAATTCTAATTCTAAGCGGTCTTGTACTACTTTAGGCAGATTTTCACCGTATAATTCACGAGCTTTGGCATATGACATATCGTGAATTTCTTGGTCAGCTCCTGGTATCATAGGTGAATATAATTCATCAGGAATAGGCTTGAAGACTTCTACCATATCTGCTATTTTGCGTGGGTTGGTAACGACTGCTTCATAGGCTAATTCTTCGCCTAAATAACTAAATTCTTTGAGCATTTCATCAGTTGTGCGAAGATATAATGGCGGTTGTTTTTCCGCATCTTCAAAACCTTTGCCTTTCATTAAAATAGCACGATAAATACTATCTTTGGCATTTAAGAAATGAACATCACAAGTCGCTATGAGCATTTTATTTAATTTTTTGGCAAGCTCAGCAACTTTTAAATTGATTTTTATTAAGTCTTCATCAGTTTGTACATCAGGGAAATTTTCGTTGCGGATTAAAAAGGCATTATTGCCGATTGGTTGAATTTCAAGATAATCATAAAAACTAGCTATTTCTAATAATTTTTCATCGCTTTCATTATTTACAATAGCTCTGATTAATTCACCTGCTTCACAAGCCGAACCGATGATTACGCCTTCACGCAATTCAGAGATGATTTTTTTCGGTAATCTAGGTCTTGCTTTGTAGAGATATTTCAAATGAGATAAGGAGACCATTCGATAAATATTTCTAAGACCGATAGAATTTTTGGCTAACATGATAATGTGATTAGCTCTGCGCTGTTGATAATCATCGCCTGTCAGATATCCTTCAATACCATAAATTACTTTTATTTTATTATCTTTGGCAGCTTTCATCGCTTCTGGGAAGGCTTGGACTACACCATGGTCAGTGATAGCGATAGCAGGCCAGCCCCAACGAGCGGCAGTAGATATCAATTCTTTTGCAGATACAACAGCGTCCATATTGCTCATATGTGTATGTGCATGTAGTTCTACGCGTTTTTCGATAGCTCTATCTTCTCTTTTTGGTAATTCAGACAAACAGATATTAAGTGGCATCATTACATAATCATTGAGATAAGAGTCAAAACGGATAGAGCCTTTTATTTTGACAATATCAGCTTTTTTTAGAGCAGACATTACTTCTTCAAAGTCATCTTTATTTTTTAAGAATACTTTACAAGAAATACCGTCAGATTCATCTGCTAGGTCAAAAGTTAAAAGATTAGTTCCTGTATTGAATTCACGATTATTGATATTGAAAATACGACCGCGTAAAACGATATTTTTCATTTCGCCATCAATGCTAGTGATTTCAATATGTTCTTCAGGAATGTTATCAATCATTAATTTGCGTTCACTTTTGCGACGGAATTTTGGTGCAGGATTATCTGCATTATTAGCAGGTGGTGGCGGTGTATTATTTTTGCTGACTGTATGGTTTTGTGTTTTAGCTTGTTGTTGAAGTTGACGAAGATAAGATTCAGGGTCAAAATCAGCTAAAGTATTATTTATTGCAGGTTGTTGTTGACTATCAATGCGACAGATAACATGACAAGGGCAATGTACCATAGCTTGAACAGCTTGAGATATAGTTTCTTCAATATTATGAGAGCGTAAAATATCTTCAATATGGTCGCCTTTAAAATCTATCATGATTTTATTGCCATCAACGCTATGACTAGCTTGGTTTAAAATAGAAAATAAAGTAGGGTTACCATTAGCTGCATTTTGAACAATGATAGACCAATGGCGGGCTACTTCTTGTGGCAAGTCCACAATATCTTGATAAAAAATTACAGTGGGAATATTGCATTTTTGCGAGATATATGATGAAGCTTTAGCTAATAATTCATCAGGTATACCATTGTAAGTTTGCATGAGGATTTCCCATGAATTGTTATTTACATCAATTTCTACATGTTTAATAGTAGCTTCTTGCATGATTTTTTGTTCTTGAGCTGTTCCGGGCATAGAAGCAAGAAGCTGACGAAATTTATCGCCACCATTTTGAGGTAAAATAAGATATTTTTTTGTCATAATAAACCTCGTTAATTAAGAAAAACGACCTAATTTTGGCAATTGTGTAAGGCTAAGATGTGCTGTGCTATTTAATAACTCAACATTGATTTTATCGCCATAAAAAGTAACGATATTTACAGCTGTGTTATCTTGTCTTAAAGTCCAAATATAGCGAAGTGGCATATGCAAAGCATAAGCAAGTAAAGTGCGTAAAATTCCACCATGAGCAGTGATGGCAATAGTTTCATCAGGGTGTTTGTTTACAATATCTAATAGAGCTTCAACGCCACGTTTTTGCACTTGAGAGAAAGATTCTCCTTCAGGCATAGTCAAAACATCTGGAGTAGAAAACATAGTTTCGATTTCATTAGGCCATTTTTCATGAATTTCATCATAAGTTAAACCTTCCCAAGAGCCGAAAGAAACTTCGCAAAGGCGTTTATCTTTGATGATTGGCACATTAAATTTTTTAGCGATTATTTCTCCAGTGATATAAGCTCGTTTTAGATTACTGCTATATACTCTATCTATATGAGTAACAGGAAAATTTTCAGCTAGTTTTTCAGCTTGTGAAATTCCTTCCTGAGATAATTCAATATCAGATTGTCCCTGAAATTTTCCAGAACTATTCCAAAGTGTTCTACCATGACGAATTAAAATAAGCTTAGTCAAAGAAAATCCTCCTTAATTTTTAACTTGAAAATTAAATCATATAAAAGATTGTGCTAAGACAAAAACAAATAGAACTACTAATTCACCTATTTCTGCAGTAGCACCATATACATCACCTGTTAAACCTCCGATTAGATTTGCAACATAGCGATTGAACAAATACATAACGATTATAGTAAAGATAAGAGCAATAACGCCAATAGTGCCTAGAAGTAATGAAATGATAAATGTGAAAAGAAGAGCAAAAGCCATACTTTTTTTAGAAGAATATTCATGAAAAGCTTTGCCAAGACCTTCTTTGCGAGCATAAGGAAATAAGACTACAGCAATGCTCATGCAACAACGAGCGATAATCGGCATTAAGAATAAAGCAAATAAGCTGTTGAAAAATTGAGCATGAGTAATATAAATATTTTGATTTACCATTAAATCAGTAAACATACTATATTTGCCAATTAAGACTAGAATTAAACAAGTAGCACCATGAGCACCTACGCGACTATCCTTCATGATTTCTAAGATACGTTCGCGTTTTCTTCCTGATAAAATACCGTCCATAGTATCAGTGAAGCCATCGCAATGGAGAGCTCCTGTTAAAAAGATATTGCAAAATAGAAGGATAAAACCTATGAGATGTGCTGATAGATAAATATTAAAACTAGGCAATAAATAATATATCACATAACCCACTAGAACATATATTATACCTAAAATTGCACCAATTAAAGGGAAAAATTTAACACTGCCACCACAAGCTTTTTCAGACCAATCAAGATTTTTCTTAATAGTGATGCGTGTTAAAAATTGTAGACCCAATAAAAAATTATTCACTAAAAAATACCTCCTTAAAAATAATATGTTCGTTTCTTTATGAAAAATTTTTATTCATTCAAAAGAAACGAACTGACGAGAATAATTTATATAATAGATGAAAAAACATAAAATATAAATATAAAAATTATTTTATTTTTACAGGAATACCAGAAACAACGAGATAAACTTCAGTGGAAGCTTTAGCGATTTGTTGATTGCAAAGTCCTGCTAAATCGCGATATTTTCTAGCAAGAGCATTTTCGGGAACTATGCCAGAACCGACTTCATTAGTTACAAATACACATGTTTTATCTGTATTTTGTGCTTGTACTGCTTCAATTAGAGCTGACATCATATCCTTAGCTCCAGCAGATAATTGTTCCATAGAGTATGCTTGTGTTTGTTCACTGCAAAGATAATTGCTTAAATAAAGTGTCAAACAATCAAATAGAATTATATCGTGATGACAAAAAGCTTTATGGATAGCTTTTTCAGCGTGAAATGGTGCTTCAAAAGTTTGCCATGAACTAGGACGGCGTTGTTGATGTAATTTCACGCGATAAGCCATCTCATCATCATAGATTTGTGAGGTGGCGATATAGGCGATATCTTGACCGTGAGTTTTTACATAATCTTCGGCAAAACTGCTTTTGCCACAGCGAGCACCACCAGTTATTAAAATTATTTTGCCCATAACAAGGCTCCTTTGCGTATAGATTTATTTTTTAGATGAAGTATGTTATTCTAAATTATATATAAATTTTAAGTAGTAAAGAGGTAGAATTGTATGCAAGTTTTTTCCTCGCTTTTGGATATAAAAAATTTAAATTTGCAAGGTAAAAATTTGGCTGTTGCTTTAGGGACTTTTGATGGTGTACATATAGGTCATCAAAATGTCATAATGCAAGCTGTCAAATTGGCTAAAGAAAATCAAGGATTAAGTGCTGTATTTACCTTTAGTAATCACCCGTTATCTGTGATTGCTCCAAAGCGTAAACCTTTGATTATCAATGATACTTTAGCCAAGATTAGAGATATTGAAGCTTTAGGTGTAGATTTTTTATTTAATATTGAATTTAATCTAGAACTTTGTCAGATGGAACCAGAAGCTTTCGTTAAAATGTTGAAAGATTATTTATCTCCTAAATTTTTAGTTACAGGTCCTAATTATAGTTTTGGGGTAAAAGGATTAGGAACACCGGATTTATTAAAAGAACTTGGAGAAAAATATGGTTTTAAAGCATATATGCAACATTTTATTTATTGCCATAATAATATGGTAAGTAGCACTGTCATTCGTAAAGCATTAGCTGAAGGTGATTTAGATTGTGCAAATAAAATGTTAGGTAAGCCATTTAGCATAGATGAAGAAGTAATTCATGGAAAAAAACGTGGTCGTTTATTAGGTTTTCCAACTGCTAATTTAGCCATAAAAGCAGAACGTGCTATGGTGCCAAATGGTGTCTATGTTGTTGAGGCTTATGTGGAAGGGAAAAAATATCAAGCTGTAGCTAGCGTAGGTACAAATCCAACATTTGAAGATATCAGCCGTCGCGTGGAAGTAAATATTTTTGATTTTCAACAAACTATCTATGGACAAATCATACGTGTTGATTTTCTAAAAATGCTTCGTAGGGAAATAAAATTTACTTCTGTTGATGCATTATTAAATCAAATGAAAAAAGATGTAAAACAAGCTAAAGCTTATTTTGTGAAGGAATAATTATAATTTATTTGGAATTTATCTTTAGCAGGAGTACTAACAGCAGAAGTATCGATTTGTTTATCTGCCATTAAAGGATTTTCTGTTTCGTCAGTGGCATCATCAGGAAGATATTCAGTTGTATCTATAGGTAATTCAACTGGTAAATTAGTTATGCGGAAGCTTTCTAAATATTTATCTGTAGGTTCGACTTGAATGATGAGTTTTTCTTTAGCCTCATTTTTATAAATATAGCAAGTATTGCCTTCAAACATTTGTCTGTCTGCTTTACCAAATACTTGTTCTATTTTATAGGAAGTCATGCCAGTTTTTAATTTGTCGTTGTGATTATAAGTATCATCAACAATAATCATATCAACTATTTTTTTAGTATCATTATTTATGCCAATTTTGTTATTATTTTTATAAACATAATATGTGATTTTTTGACCCCAAAGATAGTTTTGTTCATCATAACGAGGCGTACCAAATTGAGCAATCATATCTTCATAATTATCACCTAAAGCTAAGTTGTTGTAGTGCAAATTATTTTTTGTAGGAGCAAAGGTCATACCCATAGAAAGGATACTAAAACAAAGGCAGAGAATAATTAGATAAAGTCGCATAATAAAACTCCTTTTCATTATAAATTTTTACAAGTAAAAGACAAATTTTTCTATGATATGTATAGTATAAATGTCTCAAAAACTACTGTCAAAAATTGACAAAATACCGTAAAACCTATATAATATTTGCTGATTGCAAAAAGGTAGTGTCAGGCGTTAGCTTGGCACTTCTTCTATTATTTTTAACTATTGTATGATTTTGTATAATGAATTGTATGACTGAAAGGAAGCATTAAAATGGCAGATAAGCGAGTAGTTTTGACCGAAGAAGGCTTAAAGAAGCTAGAAGAAAAACTTGAATATTTAAAAAGTGTCCGTCGTTTAGAAGTTGCTGACCGTTTGAAAGCAGCTATCGCACTAGGCGACCTTAGTGAAAACTCTGAATATGATGATGCTAAAAACGAACAGGCTTTCATTGAAGGTGAAATTCTCACTTTAGAAAGCCAGATTAGAAATAGTGAAATCATCAAAGCTGATGATAGCAATAAAGATGTAGTACATCTTGGTAATACTGTAGTAATCAAAGATATGGAATATGATGAAGATGAAACATATACAATCGTAGGTTCTACAGAAGCAGATACTACAGAAGGTAAAATCTCCAATGAATCTCCTGTTGGTATGGCTATCTTAGGAAAAACTGTAGGAACAGTAGTTCAAGTAAAAGTGCCAGCTGGTACTTTAGAATATAAAATTGTAGAAATTAAAAAATAAGAAGAGGAGGACTTTCGTTGGCAAAACAGCATATAGAAGAAAAACAACAAGATATCAATGAACTTATGCAGGTGCGTCGTGATAAGATGCAAGCTTTCATAGATAAAGGTATTGAACCATTTGGTCGTAGTTATGATGTAACTCATCATGCTCAAGAACTTTTAGACCAATTTGAAACTTTAGGAGAAGAAACTGTAGTGCGTGTAGCTGGTCGTTTAATGGCTGTTCGTGGTCATGGTAAAGCTAGCTTCACTGTTGTTTCTGACCTTAGCGGAAAAATTCAGGCATATTTCCGTCTTGATAACCTTGGCGAAGAAAAATATGGTGAATTTAAATTATTAGATATCGGTGATATCATCGGTGTGGAAGGTACTTTATTCAAAACACATCGTGGCGAAATCACTATCAAAGTATCTGATTTCTCTATTTTAGCGAAGTCCCTTCGTCCATTACCAGAAAAATTCCATGGCTTAAAAGATGTAGAAACTCGTTATCGTCAACGTTATTTAGATTTAATCGTAAATCCAGATGTACGTCAGACTTTCATCACACGTACAAAAATCATTAAATCTATTCGTAACTATTTAGATAGTCGTAACTTCTTAGAAGTTGAAACACCTGTATTAAGCCCAATCGCTGGTGGTGCAAATGCTCGTCCATTCATCACTCATCATAATGCACTTGATATTGATATGTATCTTCGTATCGCTACAGAATTATATTTAAAACGTCTTGTAGTTGGTGGTTTTGAACGTGTTTATGAAATTGGTCGTATTTTCCGTAATGAAGGTATTGACGTAAGACATAATCCGGAATTCACATCTATCGAAGTATATCAAGCATATGCAGACTTCAATGAATTAATGGACTTAGCAGAAGGTATCATTAAACAAGCTGCAATGGATGCTTGTGGCACAACTAAAATTACTTATGAAGGTACAGAAATTGACTTAAGTAATTTCCGTCGTGTTACAATGAATGATATTGTTTTAGAAACTACAGGCAAAGACTTCAGCAAAGTTCAGACTTTAGAAGAAGCACAAGCAATTGCACAAGAATTAGCTGTTCCTTGTGAAGGTAAACATTCTATTGGCGAAATCTTATATGAAGTATTCGATGAAAAAGTAGAATCTACTTTAATTCAGCCAACTATTGTAACACAATATCCAACAGAAGTTTCTCCACTTTCAAAACGCAATAAAGAAAATCCTGCATTCACTGACCGTTTTGAAATGTTTATTTATGGTCGTGAACTTGCAAATGCTTTCTCCGAGTTAAATGATCCAATTGATCAGGAACAACGTTTCATTGATCAACAAAAAGCTCGTGAAGGTGGCGATGACGAAGCTCATATGATGGACCATGATTATATCACAGCTCTTGAATATGGTCTTCCACCAACATGTGGTCTTGGTATCGGTATTGACCGTTTAGTAATGTTCTTAACAGACAGCTCTTCTATTCGTGATGTACTCTTATTCCCAACAATGAAACCAATTGAAAATTAATTAAAAATTAATTATAAGATAAGAAAACCAGTAGATTATATATCTACTGGTTTTTTGTTTAATTTTTATTATTGATTTTACGGATAACTTTACATGGATTGCCAACAGCTAATGAATTAGGTGGTATTGATTTATTAACTACACTTCCAGCGCCAATTACTGAATTTTTACCGATAGTCACTCCTGGTAAAATTATAACACCACCACCAATCCAAACATTATCTTCTATTGTTACAGGTAAAGCATACGTATTGAAAAATGCGTGTGGATTATTATAAGACCAATTATCAAGTAGACGGTCACTAATATTTACAGGATGAGTAGCTGTATAAATTTGAACATTAGAAGCGATTAAAACATTATTGCCAATAGTTATTTTATTACAATCAACAAAGGTACAATTAATATTGATAATTACATTATTGCCAATAGAAATATGTTGACCATAATCACAATAGAAAGGTACATCAATTTTTACATTGTTACCTATTTTGGCAAATAATTCAGATAGAATATTGTCTTTTTGTATGGTATCTTCAAATTTAGTCTGATTGTATTGTTTGGTGAGTCTGCGAGCTTTAGTAATAATAGAAACTAATTCATCATCAATACAATTAAATTGTTTACCTTGTAAGCATTTAGATAATTCACTCATGAAAATATAACCTCCTGTTATTTTTCTTTATTATAATAAATGGAGGTTTTTATTTGTGTTATTATATAATTAAAATATATAAATATCTTGCAAATTTTATAAAGTGAGTGAATTGAAAATGAGAGATTTATTAATAGATAAAAATAAACAAGAATTAAAGCAACATGGTAATGTAGAATTTCCTTTTAGAATAGGATATGAAGATATTTGGCAATATTATAATGGAAAATTTGCTTGTCATTGGCATAAAGAAGTAGAGTTTACATATGTATATCAAGGTAAGATGAGATATCAGGTCAATGATAAAATTTATGAATTAAAGAAAGGGCAATGTCTATTTATCAATGCGAATACTTTTCATAGAGGTGAACATATCAATAAAGAAGAATGTAAATATTTTGCAATGACTTTTAATATACATTTTTTAGCTAATGAGGAAGAATTAATTTATAAAAAATATGTATTGCCTGTTATTTACAGTAAAAATTTATCATCTTTTGTGTGTTTACCAGAAAATAAATTAGAAAAGAAAATAATAAAACAAGTAAAGTATATTGATAAATGTTACCGAAAACAGAATTTATTTTATGAATTAGAGATAAAGGAACATCTGTTAAAATTATGGCAAATTTTATGGGAAGCTTTTGAAAGTGAAATTGAAATAGATATAGATAGAAATTATTATAAACAATTAATAAAAATAAAGCAGATAACGCAATTTATACATAAACATTATGCAGAAAAGATAACTTTGCAAAATATAGCTGATAATTTACATATATCTATAAGTGATTGCAGTCATAGTTTTAAAAAGTTTATGAAAGAAAGTATATTTGAGTATATCTTGCATTATCGTATTCAACAAAGTCTTTATTTATTACAAGATAAAGAATTATCAATTTTACAGATATCTTTAAAAGTTGGATTTAGTAATACTAGTTATTATAGTAAATTATTTAAAAAGTATATGAAAATGACACCTAAAGAATATAGAAAGCTCTTGAAAAATTAGAGGTATTTCTAAAATCAAGAGCTTTTTAAATTAACTTATGATTAGGGCTAAGCTGATAAAGAGTAAAACAATACCTTGAATATAGCCCATTATTTTGTTGAAGTTTTTTACGTTTAAAATATAGTCACGAACTTTGCCAGCGCAGATAGCGACTAGGGAAAATATTATAAGTGTTTGTAAGCCAAAGATAAATCCTAAAAATGCAATTTGAAGGCTGACGCTATCAGAATTTAAATTGACAAATTGAGGTAAGAAAGCTAAGAAAAATAATAATACTTTAGGATTTAAAACATTCATGATGAGCCCACGACGATATAATTTAAAAAAGGAAGTACTATTATTTACAGCGTTTAATTTTAAATTGCCTTGAGCATGGAATGCTCCCCAAGCAAGATATAATAAATAAGCAGCACCAATATATTTTAAGGTGGCAAAGGCAAGTGGTGATTGTTGAATGATAGCAGCAACACCGATGATTACAAGCGTTGTATGAAAGATAAGGCCAGTCGTTAAGCCTAAGGCTAAGCTAATACCAGCTTTAGTGCCATCAGCTAGACTTTTAGCAAGTAAATACATGATATCTGGTCCAGGTGCTAAAGTCAGAAGCACGGAAGCTATCAAAAAATATAAAAGAGTAGTTAATTCCATAGATAAACACCTCGATATGTATAAAATAAAACCGCACTTAAGTTAATAAATGCGGTTTTGTATTAGTATTATAAATTAACGAGCTAATACTTTAGCACCATCTAATACATTAAATCCTAATTTGGAGAAGAAGGAAGCATGGAAATCATCTGGAGCAAAAGCAAAAAGATAAGGATAATTTTCGTATTTAGCTTTTACTTGAGCAATTAATTCATCATTGATGCCTTTACCACGATAGTTTGGTGCAACAACGAGATAGCGAATATAAGCTGTCATTTTGCCATCATCAACTACAGTGATAAGTGCAGCAAGTTCATTTGTATCTTTATCCCATGCAGAAACTACAGTGCCTGCATTGTTGATAGCTTCAACTAATGTTTCTTCGTATTTAGCATCAGGATTACCAGATACTGTGAAGAAATCTAAAAGAGTTTTAGCATCAAAATTTTTTTCTTGAGAGTAAGTGATATTCATATTATAATTCACCTTTCTTTATTTTTATTGATTGTTTTAATAGCGATTTTAGTTCAGCTTTTTTATTGAGATTTGATGAAGCATCTTTAGCAAGTTCTGTTAACATTCCCCATGTAGAGATTTCATCAAAATATTGACGTCTATCAGAGATTTTAAATGTTTTATTCAATGGGCGATAATATACCCAAAGATTTACTGATATATAACTATTTAAAAGCGGAGAACCATCTAAACGAGAGATGGAATGATAATAATGTTGATACATAGTAGGGATAGTATAACCAACTACGACATCAGCATCTAATAAATCAGCTGTATCTTTTAGTGTATCAAGATTTTGATTATAAGTAAAGTTGGATTGTTTTATCGCAGCATAAATACTGTTTTCATCAATATATTCAACTGCTTGTAAGGTATCATTTAGAGGAACATGCATTTCTTGGGTTAAATTGTTATAGAGTAATTGATTGACATCTGGATAACGTTGACTACTGGAAAGCGTAGGTAAAATAGCCACTTTCAATGTCTGTTTTTGGGGTGTTTCTTGTTTGATAATGTCTTGAGCAAAACCTATTTGCATAAAGCAAAGATAACAGCAAAAGCATATTAAAGTCATAACTTTTTTTAACATAAAAATCACTCCTTAAAGCTAATATATTCTATAATTATTATATATTATTAATCGATTGATATATATAATAATTTTTATAGCTATGATATAATATTAGTAAATTTTAAGGCAGGGAGAGAAGCGATGTGAAGATTTTAGCTAGACAATTAACTGTAGATATGTACGATTGTAAAAATAAAGATTTAAGTAATTATGAAGATTTGCGTGAGTCCTTGGACATGGCGATGAATATGGCTGGATATACACCGATAGAAGTTCGTGCTCAATTATGGAATGAAGAACAAGCTATTGTATTTATTTTACTTCAAGAAGGTCATGCAGTAGTGCGTACGTATCCAAAATTAAAATATGTTGCTAGCGATGTATTTATTTGCCAAGAAGATGGTAAACCTGAAAAAGCAATTAAGGCTTTGAAAAAATTAATGAAGCCAGAAAAAATAAGAATGACTTATTTAAAACGTGGCGATTTTGGTACGGTCAAAGATGTTAAACCACGTATAAAAATTCGTATTGCACCACTTAGACCACTTCGCAGTATAAAAAATAAAGGTGCTAAAGTTATTAAAACTGTAGCACGCAGAATAAAATTATAATTTATGAAATTAAAAATCAGAAAATACATGTAAGGTTCTATTTAAAATGCCGTGAATGTAGGCAATAGTAGTACCATAATTGCTCATGGGTATATTTTGCTCATGAGCTTTTTTTAATCTTGATTGCATTTCCGCTTGATTGAGCATACAGCCACCGCAGTGAATGATTAATTTATATTTAGATAAGTCATCAGGAAATTCTGTGCCAGAGGTAAAAATAAATTCTGGGTTGGCTTTAGTATAATTTTTTATCCAATTAGGTAATTTCACAGTGCCAATATCATCACATTGGCGGTGATGTGTACAGCCTTCAGCAATTAAAATTTTATCATCATCTTTGATAGTATCTAAGATTTTAACAGCATTTACTTGTCGCTTTAAATCTCCTTTATAGCGAGAAAAGAGAATTGAAAAAGAAGTTAATTCTATATCTTGAGGAACGATTTTATTTACCTTGCCAAAAACTTGGCTGTCTGTGATGATGAGTTTTGGTTTAGTTTTTAGATTGGCTAAAGTATGTTCTAAATTATCATCTTGAGTCATGATGGCAGTAGCACCAATATCGAGTAATTCACGGATTACTTGTTGTTGTGGTAAAATAAGTCGCCCTTTAGGAGCTGCTTTATCAATAGGAATTACCAACACTACAGTATCTTTGGGATTTACGATATCTTTTAAGATAAATTTTTCTTGTTTAGTTTTGGCTACTTGTACAAGTTTAGATTTTAATTCTTCAATACCTGTTTTTTCTTTGGCACTGATATATACATATTGTTTAATATTTTCATTTTGTGGTTTGAAATCAGGCACTAAATCGACTTTATTATAAGCTACGATATAGGGAATGTTTTTATCAGTGATTAATTTTAAAATATCTCGGTCAAAATCGGTAAAATCTAAAGTAGCGTCAATGACTAAAATAGCGATATCAGTTTTATTTAAAATTTGTTTAGTTTTTTCTATACGCAATTTGCCAAGTTCGCCAATATCGTCAAGACCAGCTGTATCAATGATATTTACAGGGCCAAGTGGTAAAAGTTCCATGGCTTTATGCACTGGGTCTGTTGTCGTTCCTTTGACTGGAGAAACTACAGCGATATTTTGATTAGTTAAGGCATTCATAATGCTAGATTTACCAGCATTACGAATACCAAAAAAAGCGATATGGGTGCGATTGGCAAGTGGAGTTTGATTTAAGTCCATAATATACACCTTATTTTTTATTAAAATCTGAAATCACGTTGACCTTCAGCGATTAAATGAAGTTGTTTAGTTACGATATCGCGAACTTTATCGCTTTTAATTTGCGCTAATTGTTCATGAATTAATTTATCTCCCACTTGTTTTGTATCATTACTAGCATAATCGCAAAGATATTCTTTAAGTGTCATTAAAGCGTTAGGTAAACAGCAATTGGAGATTTGACCACTTTTGCATAAGCTCATAAATCTATCTCCTGTTCTACCTTCACGATAGCAAGCTGTACAGAAGCTAGGTACAAAACCTAATTTCATAAGCCAATTTACGACTTCATCTAAGGAGCGATTATCGCTTACATCAAATTGGCTGGAATTTTCTTCGGGAGCTTCTTTTTCGGCATAGCCACCAACGCTAGTGCGAGAGCCACCACTGATTTGAGAGATACCAAGTTGCAATACTTTTTCACGACAAGCTTGGCTTTCACGAGTGGAAACAATCATGCCAGTATAAGGAACAGCAATGCGGATACAAGCTACGATTTTGGCAAAAGTATCATCATCAATACCATTATCAAAAGTAGATGGATCGATATCATCAGCACGACGGATACGAGGAACGCTGATAGTATGAGGACCTACGCCAAAGCGTGCTTCAAGATGTTCTGCGTGCATGAGTAGACCTGCAAATTCATAGCGATATTTTTCTAAGCCAAATAATACACCACAGCCAACATCATCAATGCCACCTTCCATAGCTCTATCCATAGCTTCTGTATGATAAGCATAATTATGTTTTGGCCCTGTTGGGTGAAGTTGTTCATAGCTTTCTTTATGGTAAGTTTCTTGGAATAAAATATAAGTGCCGATACCTGCTTCTTTTAATTTGCGATAATTTTCAACAGTTGTAGCAGCGATATTGACATTAACACGGCGAATAGCGCCATTTTTATGTTTTATGCTATAAATAGTTTTGATGCTTTCAAGTACATATTCGATAGGATTATTTACTGGGTCTTCGCCTGTTTCTAAAGCAAGGCGTTTGTGTCCCATATCTTGAAGGGCGATGACTTCGCGTTTGATATCTTCTTGAGTTAATTTTTTTCTAGCGATATGTTTATTTTTAGCATGATAAGGGCAATATACACAGCCATTAACACAGTAATTAGAAAGATAAAGTGGCGCGAATAGAACAATTCTATCGCCATAAAAATCATCTTTAATTTTTTTTGCTAGAGCGAAAATTTCTTCATTGAGTTCAGGAATATCACAAGCTAAAAGCACAGAAGCTTCGCGGTGAGAAAGACCTTTTTCAAGTTTTGCTTTAGCTAAAATTTCAGTGATTAAAGCTTTATCATGTTTATGTTCATCAGCATAAGCAAGAGTAGATAAAATTTCTTCATGATTGATAAATTCTTCTGCTTTAGAGGATTTTGGATTGTACAAATCTATCAACTTCTTTCTTTAGAAATATATATTAAGACATTAAGCTATCGCCTCTACTAGAGGTTACATGATAGCCATGTTCTTGCAAGGCATTTGTTAATTTTATGATACCTTCTAAAGATTCGCCACCTGTTATTTTTTTATTATTATATAAAGTATAAAGTGAACGAATATTTAAAGGTGAAATATTAGGCATGATGACATTAGCGCCAGCTTCAAGACCTTTTATAGTTCCATTCGGAGCTAATGTGGCAAGTGCAGTTGTTGCTGGCAATAAAACTTTAGGCAGTAATAAACGAATTATAGCCAAGATGACTAAAGTCAAATCAACGCTACCTGCTGTTTTATCTTTAAACGGTGTTTGCTCATGCGGAATAAAAGGGCCAGTGCCTATCATATGAGGACGAAAATCACTTAAAAATTCTAAGTCATTCAATAAATCAGCTAAAGTTTGATATGGCGAGCCAATCATCATACCGGCTCCCACTTGATAGCCAATATCTTTTAAATTTTTTAGGCAGTTTAAGCGATTATTTAAATCCATTTTTGCTGGGTGAAGTTTTTGATAATGTGAAATATTAGCTGTTTCATGACGAAGTAAATATCTATCTGCTCCAGCGTCAAAATATTTTTGATAGCTTGCTTTTGTTTTTTCACCGATGGATAAAGTGATAGCACATTCGGGATATTTATTTTTTATCTCTTTAATTATTTGTATCATTTTATCATCAGAAAAATACATATCTTCCCCTCCTTGTAAGACAAAGGTGCGAAGATTATTTTTATAGCCTATTTCACAAGATAATAATATTTCTTCTAAGGATAGGCGATAGCGAGTAGCTTTATGATTAGAACAGCGAATACCGCAATAATAGCAATCATTTTTGCAGTAATTGGTAAATTCAATAAGACCGCGCAAAAAGACATTATGTCCGTATGATTTTTCGCGAACAAAGCGAGCCGCTGCAAATAGATATTTGCTAAGCGGCCCTGCATAGGCTTCTTGAGATAATTCATCAAGAAGTTTTTTTATTTTTGATTTATTAAATTGGGGATTGATGACTAAATCATCAATGATGTTTAATGAATTTAATTTAGTTTCCATAATGAATTATTTCAATAAATTATTTTTCAAAATCAAATTGTTTTTTACGTGCTTGGTAATGAGTATGCAATAATTTATGAGAAATTTCACTACCTGGTTTTTCAAGAAAATCTTTATAGAGTTGTTTTAAATATGGATTTTCATGAGATTTACGATATTTAGTATTTTTATCTATCTGATAGATGGATTCCATGCGTTTTTTATTTACTTCCATAGTTGTTCCGATAGGTTGACCACCGCCACCTAAGCAACCACCTGGGCAAGCCATTACTTCGATGAAATCATATTTACATTCGCCAGCACGCAATTTATCCATGAGGATTTTGGCATTATTTAAAGTATGAGCTACAGCGATGTTGATAGTTTTATCGCCAATATTGATTTGAGCTTCTTTGATACCATCAAAACCGCGAACAGGAGTGTATTCAACATTTTTCATTTCTTCTCCTGTGAGCCATTCGTAAGTAGTGCGAAGTGCAGCTTCCATAACGCCACCAGTAGCACCAAAGATTGCAGCAGCACCTGTAGCAGTACCCATAGGATTATCAAATTCACTTTCAGGGAGATTTTCAAAATCAATACCGATATATTTAATGAGTTTGATTAATTCACGAGTTGTCAATACTGCGTCAGTATCAGGACGACCATCATGAGCCATTTCAGGACGAGTGATTTCATATTTTTTGGCAATACATGGCATGATTGCTACAGTGAAAATATTTTTAGGGTCGAGATTTTCTTGTTTTGCATAATGTGTTTTAGTGATAGCGGAGAAAATCTGCATAGGAGATTTTGTAGTAGATAAATGGTCTAAAAGGTCAGGATAATGTTTTTCCATATAATTTACCCAACCAGGACAGCAAGAAGTAGCCATTGGCATTTTTTTGCCAGATTTTATGCGTTCGATTAATTCATTAGCTTCTTCTGTGATAGTGAGGTCAGCACCATAGTTTGTATCAAATACTTTATCAAAACCAATCATGCGAAGTGCTGTAACCATTTTTTTAGTTACAATAGAGCCTTTTGGCATACCAAATTCATCGCCTAAAGCTATACGCACACTTGGAGCTGTTTGAACGATAACAGTTTTATTAGGGTCAAAGATGGCATCAAGAACACGGTCAGTATCATCTTTTTCTACTAATGCACCTACAGGGCAAGCAAGGCTACATTGTCCGCAAAGCACGCATTTTGTATTATCAAATTCAGCATCAAATGGAGTTGTTACATGAATATTTGTACTGCGTCCAGCAAAACCTAAAACTTCAATACCTTGAATTTCTTTACAAGCACGGATACAACGACCACATTTTACGCATTTTTCAGGGTCATGCACTAAGCTTGGATTAGCACCACGTTTTTCGATATGTTGACCAACATGAGGAATGTTTGGACGAAGAACATTGAAACGACTGCAAAGTTTTTGAAGTACGCAGTTACCATTACGAGGGCAAGTCAAGCAATTTTCTTCATGGTCAGCCATGATTAATTGCAAAATACCACGTTGAGTATCGCGTACAACTTTTGTATCAGTGAATACTTCCATACCTTCCCAACATTCAGTAGAACAAGCTGCAAGTAAACGGCGTTGACCGACAACTTCTACAGAACATATACGACAACGTGCTTTGATGCGTTGGTCAGGGTGATAGCATAAATGAGGAATATCTATATGAAGCATTTGAGCTGCTTGTAAAATTTTAGTGCCTTTTTTTACACTTATAGGCATATTATTTATTTTAAGATTGATTAACTCTTCCATTAACTTCCAATGCCTCCTAGTTTTTTATTTTAAAGGTATCAGGAAAAATTTTCATAGCGGATTTTAAAGCATTTTGTGCTGTTTCTCCTAAACCACAAAGTGAAGACATAGGCATAACTTTGGCAAAAGTTTGCATAGTTTCTAGGTCTTCTTGTGTATGAGTTTGAGCTTTGATTTTATCTAAGAACATTTTGATATGGCGGTTACCTTCTCGACATGGAGTGCATTGACCACAACTTTCATGTAAGAAGAAATCTTGAGTATAACGTAAGAAATCTATTACAGAAGTACGTTCATCGATTACAAGAATAGAACCAGAGCCGATGACTAAATCATGTTCTTTGAAATCTTCATAAGTATAAGGAACATCTAAAATGCTATCATCAGCTATTTTTCCAGAAGCGCCACCGAATTGAATGAGGCGAATTTTGCGATCACCTTGAATACCACCAGCTAAATCATAAATGATTTCACGGATTGTAGTACCGAATGGAATTTCATATACACCAGGTTTTTTTACGTTACCGCCAACACTTACAAGTTTTGTACCTAAAGATTCACCTACACCGTATTTCATGTAAGTTTTAGCACTATCGCGAAGTAAATGAGGTACGATAGATAAACTTTCTACGTTATTCATGCAAGTAGGGCGAGCGAATAAACCACTTTGTTTCATAAATGGTGGTTTCATGCGAGGGCGACCAGCTTTACCTTCCATAGAGCGGATAAGAGCAGTACCTTCACCACAAACGTATGCACCAGCACCAGAATAGAGATGGATTTTATAATTCCAACCAGTGCCTAAAATATTTTCACCTAAGAAACCATTTTCTTCAGCTTGTTTGATAGCATTTAAAAGGCGAGGGCGGAATCTACTATATTCTGAACGCATATAAATATAACCATCTTCAGCATTTACTGCCCAACCAGCAATGATGATGGCTTCAATTAGATTGAAAGGGTCATTTTTTATTAATTCACGATCTTTAAAAGTACAAGTTTCCCCTTCATCAGCGTTACAAATTACACAATGATGAGGACGTTCTACAGCACGAGCTTGAGACCATTTACGTCCCATAGGATATGCTGCACCACCGCGACCTTTGATTTTTGCTTCAGTTAATAAACTAGCAATATCTTCTTTATCCATAGTAATTGCTTTTTTCAAAGCAGAAAAACCACCGATATTCATATATGATTCAATGGAAAATACATCATATTTACCAAAATTTTCAGTTATGTATTTTACACTACTCATGAAAATACCTCCGTTTCTTAGATGAATTTTTGTAATAAATCTCTAATTTTTTCTTCGCTGTCTAAATGACCGTATACTATGCCGTTTATTTTCACTGCTGGAGCAACATCACAAGCACCAAAGCAAGATACTTTTTCTAAAGTGAATTTACCATCATAAGTTACAGTATCAAAATCAATATTTAAAAGACGACGCAATGTATCAATTAAGAATTCATTATTATTTACTTTGCAAGCGATGCTATCGCATACTTCAATTGGGTAACGTCCACGAGGTTTATCAGATAAAGTATCGTAGAAAGTTATGCAGTCATAAATGACAGAAAGTTTTACGTTAGGAAGTTTTTCTACAATATAGTAAGCTACAATTTTAGGAATATAATGTTGGGGAATTTGTTCTTGAACTTCTACTAGAATACCAACAATTTGAGTGTAATCATAATCGTGAGTTTGTAAGATATTATCAATTTTTTCTTTGAGTTCATCTGTTAGCTCAAATTTTGTGCTATCCTCAATCATGTCATCAACCTACCTTTATATAATATATACAGATAATAATTTTACTTAACTGACTAAATAAAATTTATGTTAGTAATATATTAACATAATTTAGATTTAGAGTGAATATAAAAAAGTGTAAACTTTACAATAAAGATTTTATACAATATATAAGTAAAATAATAGATACTATAATATTATTATAGACAATAGAAAAATTTTTATTAAAATATAGATAGAATTAAATAATGGAGGAAATATAATGAAAATAGGATGGAATTTTCCAAGTAATGATAATGGATGTGTTAATGGTGTTAGTGAAGCGGGTATTGAAACTTTTAGAGGAGATGTATTTAAATCATTAGCAAAAGAAATATGTCAAAATTCATTAGATGCTCGTTTAGATGATAATAAACCAGTAAGAATAGAATTTTATTTGAGTAATATAGATATACAAGATATACCTGATTTTGAAAGATTACAAGAAGTTTTTATTTTATCTAAAAAATATTGGGAAGATAATAAAAAGGCTAATGCTTTTTATAAAAAAGCTGTAGAAATACTTATGTCAAAAAAAATAAGATTATTGCGAATAAGTGATTTTAATACAACAGGAATAACTGGTTCAAGAGAGAAAAAATCCTCTAATTGGATTGATTTAGTGAAGTCTTCTGGCGTATCAAATAAAACAGGAACAGCTGGTGGTAGTTATGGTATAGGTAAAAATGCGCCATTTGCAAGTTCTGAATTAAGAATTGTTTATTATAGAACATTAGATAAAGATAATATACGAGCATATCAAGGAGTAGCTAAACTAGCTTCTTTTGAAGAAGAAAGATTAGATAAGGATAATATTTGGGGGAGTCTTTCTAAAAAAAAGAAAAAAATAATGACTCAAGGTATAGGTTTTTATGGAAATATAGAAAATAATTTACCAGTTTTTGAAGATTTTTCTTTGGATAATTTTAAAAGGACGGAAATAGGTACAGATTTATATATTTTAGGTTTTGTAAAAGATGATGATTGGAAGAATGAGATGATAAAATCTGTATTTAGTAGTTATTTATTAAGTATTTATAATGGCGATTTAGAAATAATAATAGAAAATATATTGATAAATAAAACAAATTTAGAAGATTTAGTACAAGAATATGCAGATGATTTAACTAAAGATTATTATCAGGTTTTATGTTCACCTAATACAGTACATAAAGAAAAAGAATTTGCAGGATTAGGAAATATAACATTAGATATTTTAATAGGAAAAGACTTAAATAAACGAAAGGTTTTAATGGCTAGAGGAAATGGAATGAAAATATTTGATAAAAATCGTATTTCTTCTACTATGCAATTTGCAGGGATTTGCATTTTAAAAGATAGAAAAGTTGATGAATACTTTCGTTCAATGGAAACACAACAACATGATAAATGGGAACCGAATAGACATGATAATAAAAAAGAAGCTGAAAAGATAGTAAAAGAATTATATAAATTTATAAAAGATGAAATAAAAGATTTAGGAAGAAATACAATTTTAGATGAAATGGATGCTGTAGGAGCTAGTGAATATTTACCAGATGAAGTTATAGAGGTAAAAACTAAAGAACAAAACAAAAAAGAAAGTTTATTAAATAAGACGAGTAGTGTATCTAGTTTGAAAAAAATAGAAGTAATAACTTCAAATAAAGAAGGTACACAAATTATTGATGAAGCAAATTTAAATAATGGAAATATTAATGTTGAAGGAGAAATAAATGATAATGGTGATTTAGTAGCTAGAAAAAAACATAATAAGAGTAATAAACAAACAGATTTTAATGTTTATGAATATTTTGGAATACCTTCTAACGAAGGTGATAGTTTATTAGAAAATCCTTCAAAAATAGAGCCATTGAGTTTTAGATTATTTCTTTATGATAAAAATAATAAAGAATATAAATTGAGTTTTGTTCCAAAAAGGAGTTCATGTAATTCATACATTAAAATTTATTTAATGGGTGAACAAGGTAGTATACCAGCTTCAGTAAGTACAGCATATGATAGTAAGAAAAATAAAATGTCATGTAAAAATAATAATATATATATTGGTGATTTAATAGCAAATCAAAAATACACAATTATATATTCTATTGATAATGATGAGTTATGTTCAATGGAGGTATCAATTCATGGATATAATAAATAAACTATATCCTTATCCAGTTTTATGGAAAAATAATGATGATTATATTAATTCTTCATTTGATTGTGATATCAATATAGAAAAAAATTTTGATATTATAACAATAAAAGCAAAGTTTAAGTTAAGGAATAAAGAGATTAATAATTTGATAGAGGAGCAAAAAGCTGAATATTTATTGCATATAGAAGCACCAGCAACTTCATATCGTTTGATAAAGTCTTCAATACAAAATGAATTTTCCTTTGATATAGAAGATGGTCATTTATTAGGGGAAATATCTTTATGTCCGTTTATTGTTGTACGAGAGAAAATAGCAGATTATTATAATTCTAAATTTAATACAGATTATGAAGGTGTAACTTTTAATTTAGATATTGGCAATATTTTAGCTATTGGAACACAATGTAAATTCTCTATTGAAAAGGATACAGAAGACCTTGCAGATGTGCCATCTATTTTTATTGTTTATAAGCGAGAAGATGATGATAAAATAGATATGAAAGTAGAAATAAATTCTGATAAGATACGAATTGGTTTAAATAGAGATGTTTATGAGAATTATAATCATGCAGTGGCATTACAGTCGTCTATGTTGAATATAGTAAATACAGCAATAATATTTCCAACATTGGTGTATGTTTTTGAACAATTAAGAGAAGGATTAGAGGATTATAAAGATTACCGTTGGTTTAGAGCAATAGAAAAACTTTTAAATAAAGAGTCAATATATTTAAATACTGAAACAATGGATAGTATTATATCAATTGATTTAGCACAAAAAATAATGCACATGCCAATAGCGAAAACATTGTTAACTATAAAAAATATAGATGCGAATATAGAGGATGAATAAAGTGAAATTATATTTTATGAAAGAAAATGCTTTGGCATATTTTAAAGGAAATATTAAAAATAATTTGTATTATTACAAAGATGATAATGCAGATTGGATAAAAACTATTTATCCAGATAATCCATTACAAGAATTTAAAATCAAAGTAAATGATTTTAATATGAATATGACAAAAGATAAACCATCAGATACAGATTATTATAATGTTAAAATTTTATATGATAATTTAAAAAATATATCTGATGCACAAGCTACAGATGAACGATTATGGGTAGGATTAGCACATGATTATCTTTTTAAATATATGCAGTATAGATTTAATTTGAAAAATGATGTATTCAATGAAGATAAAATAAAAAGAAATTTCTTTTTTACATATGGAAAGAAAAGGAGTTTAATACATCATCCAATTGCTAGACTTTGGTGGGTAGGTAGATTAACTTATGATAAGACTGCTCAAAATCCATATTATGCAATTGAATACTTAAAAAAAGATTTTCCAACTAAAGTTCTTACATTATTTTCCAGTAATTTTTCTAATAATCCTAAAATAGCAAGAGTATTTTTAGATAGTATAAGGATTATCGAAGAAGATGGAAGAACTGTAACTCGTGAACAGTATCATGAATTAATAAGATATGTAAATATTTTAGGTGGTACAATAATATTAGATTATTTACCAAAAGAATATTTGCAAAGAAAAATAATAAATCATTATTACAAACAAAATAAGTGAAAAGAAAAAGCACGTAAATACAATTTGTATTTGCGTGCTTTCTATATTTAAAGATATTAAAGTTTAATTTGTTTATCTTTGTAGATATCTAATTGAGCTTGTTCTTGAGTTAAGATTTTATCAGCAAGAGCAAGTTGCATATCTACTTGGCTATAAGATGTTCCACCATAGGAATTGCGGTTTTTAACGCAAGTTTCTGGTGCAATAGCTTCATAGATATCTTCTTCAAATAAATCAGACATCTGTTTGAATTCGTCCATAGTTAAATCTTCAAGCCATTTGTTATTTTCAATGCAGTAATGAACAGCATGACCAGATACACTATGAGCTTTTCTAAATGGCATACCTTTTTTTACAAGATAATCAGCAAGGTCAGTAGCATTAGAGAAGTCTTCACGAACAGCTTTAAGCATTACATCTTTTCTAACTTTCATGCCACGGATTAATTGAGCATATACAGCAAGACTGAATTTGATAGTATCAATAGCGTCAAATAAACCTTCTTTGTCTTCTTGTAAATCTTTATTATAAGCAAGAGGTAAACCTTTTACAGTTGTGAGCATAGCCATCAAATGACCAATTACACGACCTGTTTTACCGCGAACAAGTTCGGATACGTCAGGATTTTTTTTCTGTGGCATCATACTAGAACCAGTGCAATGAGCGTCGTCTAATTCTACGAAAGAGAATTCACGAGAGCACCAGAAGATGATTTCTTCGCTGATACGGCTTAAGTGAATCATGAGAATAGAAGCTGCGGATAAAAATTCCATGATGTAATCTCTATCACTTACAGCATCTAAGCTGTTTGCATAAATAGCATCAAAATTGAGCTGTTTAGCAACAAATTCACGATCAATAGGGAAAGTTGTACCAGCAAGAGCACCAGCACCAAGTGGCATAATATCACAGCGTTCATAAACACCTTTGAAACGGGAGAAGTCACGGCTGAGCATGGAGAAATATGCCATCATATGATGAGAGAATAAAATAGGCTGTGCACGTTGAAGGTGAGTATAACCAGGCATGATTACATCTTTGTATTTTGTAGCTGTTTCAGTTAAAGCAGTCTGTAATTCTTTGATTAAATTAATAACTTCAACTGTTTCACGACGTACATACATATGGGTATCAAGTGCTACTTGGTCATTACGGCTTCTAGCAGTGTGAAGACGACCGCCAGCTTCACCGATAGCTTCTGTAAGACGTTTTTCAATATTCATATGAATATCTTCAAGGTCAACAGAAAAATTAAAATCACCTTGTTCAATTTTAGCTAAAATATTTTTTAAGCCGGAGATGATATTATTTTTATCTTCTTCAGTCAAAATACCAACTTTGCAAAGCATGGTAGCATGAGCTATGCTACCAGCTATATCTTCATGATACATGCGTTTGTCAAAGTTAATAGAAGCCTGAAATTCATTGATCATTTCATCTGTAGATTTGGCGAATCTACCGCCCCACATTTGTTCAGCCATTATTTTAAACCTGCTTGTTCTTTCATTAATGCACGAACTTTGAGTGGAAGACCAAAGAGGTTGATGAATCCAGTAGCATCTGCTTGGTTGTAAACATCGTCTTCTTCAAATGTTACGAATTCTTGGCTATAGAGGGAGTATGGAGATTTTGCACCAGCTGGGCAAATATTACCTTTATAAAGTTTAAGTTTAACAGTACCAGTAACTGTTTCTTGAGTTGCATCAACGAATGCTGCAAGAGCTTCACGAAGTTGGGAGAACCACATACCATCATAAACAAGTTCAGCATATTTGATAGCAACTGTTTCTTTGTAATGGAGAGTTTGACGGTCAAGGCAAAGATATTCAAGTTCTTGATGAGCTGCATATAAGATAGCTCCGCCTGGGTTTTCATATACGCCACGGGATTTCATACCAACAAGACGGTTTTCTACGATATCTGTGATACCTACACCATTTTTAGCACCGATTTCATTTAATTTTTCAAGAAGTGCAACAGGAGCAAGTTTTTCGCCATTTACAGAAACAGGAATACCTTTTTCAAAGTCAATTGTGACATATTCAGCTTCATCAGGAGCATTTTCAGGAGCTTTGCTGATTAAGTACATGCTATTTTTTGGAGCGTTCCAAGGATCTTCAAGGTCAGAACCTTCATGGCTTAAGTGCCAGATATTTCTATCCATGGAATAAGTTTTGTTTTCTGTAGCGATTGGAATACCATGTTTTTCAGCATAAGCAATTTCTTGTTCACGAGAACGAAGTTCCCATTCACGCCATGGAGCGATTAATTTGATGTTTGGAGCAAGAGCTTTTACAGAAAGTTCGAAACGAACTTGGTCATTACCTTTACCAGTAGCACCATGAGCAATAGCATCAGCGCCTTCTTCTTTAGCGATTTCAACAAGACGTTTTGCGATAAGTGGACGAGCAAAGGAAGTACCTAAAAGATATTTACCTTCATAAACAGCGCTAGCTTTTAAAGTTGGGAATACATAGTTTTCTACGAAGTCTTCTGTTAAATGTTCAATATAAACTTTAGAAGCACCAGATTTTAAAGCTTTGTCATGAACAACATTTAATTCGTCACCCTGTCCGATATCAGCACAAACAGCGATAACTTCGCAACCATTATAGTTTTCTTTGAGCCATGGAATGATAACGGAAGTATCAAGACCACCAGAGTAAGCAAGGACTACTTTTTTAATATTTTCCATTTAAATTACAACTCCTTAAATTACGATTTTTAAATAGTCATATTTATGTATGGCTATTAGATATATTAACAGATTTATCAGCCCATTAAAAGAGCCATAATTGCTTTTTGTGTGTGAAGACGATTTTCTGCTTCATCAAAAATAACATTTGCATTCTTTTCAAGAACATCTTCAGCGATTTCTTCACCGCGATGAGCAGGAAGACAATGCATTACGATAGCGCGTTTATCAGCTACGCTGAGAAGTTCATTATTGATTTGATAATCTTTGAAGATTTTTACACGTTCATCATGTTCAGCTTCTTGTCCCATGCTTGCCCAAACATCAGTATATAAAATATCTGCATCTTTAGCAGCTTCAAATGGGTCATTTAAGATTTCAATAGTAGAACCAGATTGTGCAGCATCAAGTTTAGCATTAGCTACTACTTGAGCATTTGGTTCATAGCCTTTTGGACTAGCACTAGCAAAGTTCATACCAACTTTAGCACAAGCATACATTAAGGAATGAGTCATATTGTTACCATCGCCGATATAAGCCATTTTCAAGCCTTTTAAATCTTTGCCTTTATGTTCTTGAGCAGTTAAAAGGTCTGTGAGTGCTTGGCAAGGGTGAAGTAAGTCTGTGAGTGCGTTGATTACAGGAATGCTAGCATATTGAGCGAATTCTTCAACAATCTCATGACCGAAAGTACGAATCATTACACCATCAAGATAACGAGAAAGAACACGAGCAGTATCTTTAATTGGTTCGCCACGACCGATTTGAAGGTCGCGGTTGGATAAGAATAATGCTTGTCCGCCTAATTGATACATACCAACTTCAAAGGAAACACGAGTACGAGTAGAAGATTTTTCAAAAATCATACCGAGAGTTTTACCTTTTAAAATGTGATGTTCAATACCAGCTTTTTGTTTAGCTTTTAATTCATGAGCTAAATTTAAAATTTCCATAACTTCATCAGAAGTTAAATCATGTATAGATAATAAATCTTTGCCTTTTAGCATGAATATTTCCTCCTCGTTAAGTTTTAAGCGTATTTTGGTAATACTTTATCTAAAACAGAAATTAATTCGTCAACATGAGCTTTTGTTATATTAAGTGGTGGTACAAAGCGAAGTACATTGCCAGCAGTGCAGTTGATGATTGCACCATAATCTAAACATTCGTTGGCAATTTCACGGCCAGGACGAGTAAGTTCCATGCCTAAAATTAAACCACGTCCACGAACTTCTTTGATTAAATTTGGATACTTTGCTTTGTATTCTTCAAATTTAGATTGAAGATAAGCACCGATTTCTTTGGCATTTTCCATGAGATTGCCATCAATTAAAGCGTCTAAAACAACGCAAGCAGCTGCACAAGCAAGAGGATTACCACCGAATGTAGAACCATGGTCTCCAGCGTGGAAGGCACTAGCAACTTTGTCTGTAGCCATGAAAGCACCGATTGGTACACCACCAGCTAAGCCTTTAGCGAGTGTTACAATATCTGGTTTTACACCAAATTGTTGACAACCGAAGAATGTACCAGTACGACCCATACCGCATTGAACTTCATCGAAGATTAAAACGGCATTGTATTTGTCGCATAAAGCACGTACTTTTGGTAAATAATCTGGATCAGGAACATGAACGCCACCTTCACCTTGGATAGCTTCAAGCATTACAGCACAAGTTTTATCACTCATTTTTGCTTCAAGTGCTTGAATATCATTGTATGGTACATAGTCAAAACCAGCAGGTAATGGACCAAAGCCATGATGATAATGATCTTGACCTGTAGCAGTCAATGTAGCAAGTGTACGTCCATGGAAACTATGAAGCGCAGAGATTATTTGAATTTTTTCAGGGTCAATATTAGTTGCGTATTTACGAGCAAGTTTGATAGCCCCTTCATTAGCTTCTGCACCGGAATTTCCGAAGAAGACTTTATCCATGCCACTTAATTTTTTGAGTTTTTCTGCTGCTTCAACTTGAACTTCAGTGTAATAAAGGTTGGAGCAATGTATCATTTTGCTAGCTTGTTGAGAAACTGCATCAACGAGTGGTTTATAATTATGACCAACTACATTTACAGCAATGCCAGCTAAAAAGTCGATATATTTTTTACCTTTTGTATCATAAACATATGGACCATCGCCATGGTCTAAAACTATATTATAACGAGCAAAGACAGGCAAATAATCGCTTTTGTCTTTTGCGAATATTTCTTCATTAGTTAACATATAAATTCTCCTTTTGTCGAATTAACGAACTACTTCTGTACCGATACCTTGAGAAGTAAATAATTCGAGAATTAAAGAATGAGCTTCGCGACCATCAATGATACAAGCTTTGCCAGTACCGCTATCGAGAGCATGGAGACATGCTTCTACTTTTGGTATCATGCCACCACCGATACTGCCATCATTGATGAGTTTTTTAGCTTCGCTTTGAGTGAGTGTAGAGATAAAGGAAGATTTATCTTCAAAATCGCGATAAATTCCTTTAGTATCAGTTAAGAGTAAAAGTTTTTCAGCTTGAAGTGCACCAGCAACTTCAGCAGCTACATAATCAGCATTGATATTAAATGATTCATCTGCATGACCTGCACCGATTGGAGCGATTACAGGAACATAATCATTATCTAGTAAATCATTGATTAAAGCTGTATTGATTTTTTCTACTTCACCAACATAACCGATATCTACTTGTTCAACAGCGTCTGTACCATTATGTACTTCTGCTAATTTTTTATGAGCGATGATTAAATCTGAATCTTTACCACTTAAACCAACAGCACGAATGCCGAGGCGATTTAAACGGTTTACGATTTCAGAATTGATTTTACCAGCAAGTACCATTTCAGCGATTTGCACAGTTTCTTTATCAGTAACGCGAAGACCGCTTACAAATTCAGTTACTTTGCCGAATTTTTTTAAGAAAGATGTGATATCAGGACCGCCACCATGAACGATTACAGGGCGAATACCAACATATTTCATAAGTACGATATCTTTCATTACTTGTTCTTTTAAAGTATCGTTTATCATGGCATTACCACCGTATTTGATAACGATAGTTTTGCCATAGAATTCTTGAATATATGGAAGGGCTTCTACTAGAATAGAAGCCTTATCTTCTGCGGAAAAATTATTTAAATTACTCATCAGGTGTGATACTCCCCATTGATTTTTACATATTCGTAAGAAAGGTCACAACTCCAAACTGTAGCATCTTCTTGACCCATGTTTAATTCAATATCGATAACGATATCTTTTTGTTTCATAACATGAGCGAGAGCTTTTTCATCATAAGTTGCACCAGTACCATTAGCAAAAATAGTAATGCCGCCGAATTTTACAACAGTTTTTTCAGGAACCATATCTGCACCAGAGTAACCAACAGCACAGATTACACGTCCCCAGTTAGGGTCTTCACCGAAGAATGCAGTTTTTACAAGTGGAGAATTAGCAATTGCCATACCTACAGTTTTAGCATCAGCAAAAGATTTTGCACCTTTTACATTGATTGTTAAGAATTTGCTAGCACCTTCACCATCAGCTGCAATTTGTTTTGCAAGTTCTGTGCAAAGCATCATGAGTTTATCAAAGAAGATTTGATAATCAGCGTTTTCTTCTGTGATTTTTGCATTATTTGCTTCGCCATTAGCGAGTACGATTACCATATCATTTGTACTCATATCACCATCAACGGAAATCATGTTGAAGGATTTTTCTACGCAACCAGATACAGCTTTTTGTAAAAGAGCTTGGTCGATAGCAATATCAGTAGTAATATAGCAAAGCATTGTAGCCATATTAGGACGAATCATACCAGAACCTTTTGCG
This sequence comes from Megamonas sp., assembly GCF_986095205.1. Lineage (NCBI taxonomy): Bacteria > Bacillati > Bacillota > Negativicutes > Selenomonadales > Selenomonadaceae > Megamonas > Megamonas sp. The sequence continues at coordinate 50,502 of NZ_CFQVBI010000052.1, forward strand.
ATAGCGCCCATGCGAACTGTTTTACCAGATAATTCAAATTCGCAAGTTACACTTTTGCTGTGAGTATCAGTAGTGATGATAGCTCTACCAGCATTATCACTGCCATCAGCAGATAAATTAGCTACAGCATCTTTGATACCAGCTTCAAGTTTATCCATTGGCAAATTAACACCGATAACACCAGTGGAACCAACGATTACATCATTAGCATTAACACCGAGCTCATCAGCTGCGATTTGTGCCATTTTGTGAGCATCATCTAAACCTTGTTGACCTGTGCATGCATTAGCACAACCAGCATTAGCTACGATTGCATGAGCAGTTCCTGTAGCAACAACTTCTTTAGATACATAAACTGGAGCAGCAGCTACTTTATTTTGAGTGAATGTACCCGCTACAACAGCTTGAGTTTTTGTATAGATAACAGCAACGTCTAAGTTACCGCTTTTTTTTATGCCAGCTTTAACGCCTGCTGCAGTGAAACCTTTGGCAAACGTTACACCTTGAGTATCTTTTTTTATCATAAAATATACCTCCGAGTTATCGAAATATCATGGATAAATTGGAGTGAAATCCAATCCTGTTTTTTCATCAAAACCGCAAGCAATATTAAAGTTTTGAATAGCTTGACCTGCGGCGCCTTTTACTAAATTATCAATAGCGGAAAGGACGATAATGCGACCTGTTCTAAGGTCAATATGCCAACCGATATCGCAGAAGTTAGAACCACGAACTTCTTTAGTAGATGGATAAGCACCTCTACCTAATAAGCGAATGAAATATTCATCGCCATACATATCAGTGTATGCTTTATCTATCATTTCTGGAGTAACCCATTGTTTGATATTAGCATAGCAAGTGCTTAAAATTCCTCTAGACATTGGTACTAGATGAGGTGTGAAGTTCAAAGTAACTTTACGATGACATAAATGACCTAAAGCCTGTTCGATTTCAGGTGTATGACGATGTGTAGCTACGCCATAAGCTTTGAAATTATCATAAAGCTCAGGGTAATGTGTCATTTGTTTAGCTGAACGACCAGAACCAGAAGTACCAGATTTAGCATCAACAATAATAGTATTTGGTTCAATAAATTCATTTTTTACAAGTGGTGCTAAAGCTAAGATACTAGCAGTAGTATAGCAACCAGCATTACCAATAATTTTAGCATTTTTAATATCTTCGCGATAAAGTTCAGCTAAACCATAAACGCGAGGTGCGTCTTTATGTGTATGAGCTACTTTATACCATGCTTCATAGATATCTGTATCATCAAAGCGATAATCAGCACCTAAATCAATAATGCGAACATTAGTATCGGCTAAAGCTTTACCTACTTCCATAGCATGACCATGAGGAAGACCAATAAATACAAAATCGCTATCGTTTGCGATAGTATCCATATCTTTCATACTGATTAATTCTTGGTCATATAATCCTCGTAAGTGAGGATATACTTCAGAAATTTTTTTACCAGTATAACTTTCTGAAGTTATATGCACTACTTGAACTTGGGGATGGTTGTACAGTAAACGTAAAAGTTCTGCACCAGCATATCCAGTAGCACCAATAATACTTACTCTAATCATGATATCCTCCATTTTTAAAAGTTAAATATTAACGCTTCAATATAATTAAAGATATGCAGTGTTAACATGTAAATAAATTATAACACAAAATAAAAAAAACGCTAACAAAATAAGGTGGTTATAATTATACAACTCAATCGTATAAAATTTCAATAGTTTTTTAAAAAATTTTTAATAAAAAATGGTATATATAAACTAAAAGAATATATATACCATAAATTAATATTTATAAACTATGTTTATTTTTGGCTTTGAATAGTTAAAGTACGGAAGAACTTATGCATAAACATTGAATAATTTTCTAAATTATCATCTTCAGTATCTCCGCCGATTATTTGATAAGAACAAATCCAATGATTGTCTTTAGCATCATAAACATCAGCAAACATAACTACACGGCTATCATTAGCAAATGTGAAAATTACATAAGCATCAGCATAATTTTTAATATTTTCTTTATAGATAGCTAGTGCTTCACGATTGGACAAAGTAGTGATATCAGTACCTGTAGTAGCTTTTATATTTTGGATTACATCTTTATCAGATAATAAAGTATAAGTAACTTCATCTTCTTTAGCTACTTTGAAGATAACGTCTGTCAACATATCAGGAGTGATTAATTCTGGAGCATTAGGTAATTTAGCTTTACGTTCAATGCTTAATGCGGAAGGTTTGTAGCTTGGTGTATAAATAGCCAATGTATGGATATTTTTTAAATTATAATCTTCATCCATCATGGTGATTTTCTCATTAGCAGCAAAGGCTGTAGATATACTAAAGAGCATAATTGCTAATAATGAAAATATAGTAATTAGTTTTTTCATGAAAAAGCCTCCTAAATAAATCTTAATCAATAAATAATATTCGTTTTAAAAATTTTATTTCCTGCAAAAAAAGACTCCAAACGATATATTTTGTTTGGAGTCTTTTATATTTTATTTTAAGAAACCGTTTATGATTTGATTTTCAGCTTCTTTTTCAGTTAAGCCTAAGCTCATTAATTTTATTAATTGTTCTCCTGCAATTTTACCGATAGCTGCTTCATGAATTAAATTTGATTCAGGGTGATTTGCTTTGATTTCAGGAATTGCAGAAATTGTAGCATCGTCCATGATGATAGCATCACATTCAGAATGACCATGGCATTTGTTATTACCATAGATTTTAGCAATGAAGATTTGTTTTGATTTTTCTTGAGCTACAGCTCGAGAGATGATATTAGAGTGGGAATTTTCTCCATCTAAATTTACTTCAAAATCACTTTCTGCATATTGATTGCCATGTGTTAAAAGTTTTTCTTTTACAATTAAAGTGGAATTTTTACCAACAGTTCCTTTAGTAATTCTTTTTGTAGAATTAATACCACGAATTTGAGTTGTTTCCATTTCCATATAGGAATTTTCGTCCATTTCAACAATGGTAGTAGGGTTCATGATGCGTTTACCATCACCATCGCCAGAACCATAATGTTTTTCTAAATATTTTACTTTAGAATTTTTACCTATATAAAAAGCATGAATACCATCATGTTCAGAGTCTGCATTGCCACAGTTATGGATACCACAGCCAGCGACAATGGTTACATCACAATCATCACCGATGAAAAAGTCATTATACACTAATTCATTAACGCCAGATTTATCCATGATTACAGGAATGTAACAAACTTCTTTTTTTGTTCCTGGAGCAATGCGGATATCAATGCCATCTTTATCTTCTTTTTTAGTTATAGTTATATTTTTACTAGAAGCTCTATCAACAGCTTTACTATTTAAACGGATATTATAAGCACCTTGTGGTTTATCTTTAATACCAGCTACTTTTTCTAATAAATCTTTTTCTAGATTATCTAACATGAGGAGTCCTCCTATTTTTTATAGAAATCACAAACACCAGCAACTTCCATAAGTTGAGGCATGATTTCTTCTTTTGTGCCAATTTGTTTAATGGAGCCATTTGCAACTAATACAATTTGGTCAGCTATATTTAAGATGCGTTCTTGATGGGAAATAATCATAATGGATTGTTGTTGTTCATGTAATTTTTCAAAAACACTGATGAGTTTTTGGAAACTCCATAAATCAATGCCAGCTTCTGGTTCATCAAAAACAGCCAATTTTGTTTGTTTTCGGGCCAAAATAGTAGCGATTTCAATGCGTTTGATTTCGCCACCAGATAGGGAAGTATCTACTTCACGATTTACATAATCAGCAGCGCAAAGACCTACTTCAGAAAGATAAGTGCAAGCGCCACTAGTAGATAATTTTTCTCCAGCTGCTAGGCTGAGTAAATCTTTAACACCAATTCCTTTGAAGCGAACTGGTTGTTGGAAGGCAAAACTAATACCAGCTAAAGCTCGTTTAGTAATATCCCAATCAGTTATATCTTCACCATTAAAGAAGATTTTTCCGCTAGTTGGTTTTTCAATGCCCATGATGATTTTGGCTAATGTAGATTTACCACCACCATTTGGACCTGTGATTACTGTAAATTTTTTATCATCAATAACTAAATTGATATCTTTAAGAATTTGTTTTGTTTTATTTCCATCATTAACAGAAAATGATAGATTTTTTAATTCTAACATTAATCTAACTCCAATCTAATATATTTATGTAATTTATATATATTAAATACATAATATATGATACCTATTATACAATTTTTATTATGTATTAGCAAAATAAATTAAATCAAAAATATTTGTTAAATCGTGATTGATTATAAAAGAGTTTATATGGCTAGTCAATGAAGAATATAGCTTTTTTGAAGAAAAAAATAAAGATTTTTGGAAATAAAATCAATAAAAAAGATATCCTTAATTAATATATATAAGCATAATTTTTATACTTGAAAACAACTTTTTTAAACTTTTTTAAACTTTTTTTCAAAAAAGGGGTTTACAAATGAATTATCTTATGATAACATTATTACCTGTCAGCACGGTGCTGACAAATGAAAGCGAGAAACGCTGGTGTAGCTCAATTGGCAGAGCAGCTGACTTGTAATCAGCAGGTTGGGGGTTCGATTCCTCTCGCCAGCTCCATATTCTTTACCAAATCGCGGGGTGGAGCAGTTGGTAGCTCGTCGGGCTCATAACCCGAAGGCCAGAGGTTCAAGTCCTCTCCCCGCAACCAAAACCGATTCTGCTGGTGTAGCTCAGTCGGTAGAGCGTATCCTTGGTAAGGATAAGGTCACCGGTTCAATCCCGGTCATCAGCTCCAGAAAATATAATATGGCGGCGTAGCTCAGTTGGCTAGAGCATGCGGTTCATACCCGCAGTGTCCGGAGTTCGAATCTCTGCGCCGCCACCAATTAAAACAACAACCCCTTAATAGGGGCTTTATTTATGTTGGTAGCCTTTGAATATACCATATAAATATTCAATGAAAAATGATAATATTTTCAGTGTCAGGCGTTTTTGGTAGTTCAATTTCGCCTGAAGTCGTGTTATTTATTTGACACATGTTTTTAATTGTGATAAATTATATAGGCGACGTTTATAAGACGAACGAATATTATACTAAATGATGTAAAGAGGGGTGCATGAGATGCGCAATGCTGTTACTTTAGCCTGCACTGAATGCAAACAGCGCAACTATCAGACTAATAAAAACAAAAAAAATAATCCTGATAGAATTGAAATGAAAAAGTATTGCAAATTCTGTAAAAAACATACTTTACACAGAGAAACAAAATAAGGTTTTCCTTTGTAGTAGTGTGAGGAAGTGAAGAAATGGCACAGAATGAAAATACTCCAGTAAATCAGGAAAAATCCGGAATAATAGGATTTTTATCTGGTGTAAAAAGTGAGTTAAAAAAAGTTGTTTGGCCTACTCGCAGAGAACTGGTTTCTTATACAGGAGTAGTTTTCGTTGCAGTGGCATTTGTTTGTGCTTTAATTTGGATATGTGATACTGTTTTTGCCCGTATATTTGATCTCATTTTACGATAATTACAGGAGGTGGAGATGTCTTGTCCCTTGGCATGGAATTAGAAAAGAAATGGTATGTTATACATACATATTCCGGTTATGAAAACAAAGTAAAAGCCAATCTTGAAAGAAAAATCCACTCCATGGGCATGGAAGACAAAATCTTCAATGTAATCGTGCCTGTAGAAAAAGAGACTGAAAAGAGAAATGGCAAAGAAAAAGTAGTAGAAAGAAAAATTTTTCCAGGTTATGTCTTACTTGAAATGATAGTTGATGAACGTTCTTGGTATATTGTAAGAAATACACCAGGCGTTACAGGATTTGTAGGTTCAAATACAAAACCTGTTCCATTAACTGAAGAAGAAGCAAATAGAATTTTAAAAGCAATGGGCATGGATAAACCAACAGAACTTGATGTTGAAGTGGGAGACCAAGTAAACATTACTTCTGGTGCTTTTGAAAATTTTGTTGCAACTATAACAGAAATTGATTATAGTAAGAGTAAGATTAAAGGCGTTGTTGATATGTTTGGTCGTGAAACTGCAATTGAAGCAGATTTCGATCAGATAGAAAAAATATAAATCAGCAAATTCAAATATAACATATAGTTATATTCCATAATCCTAAGGAGGTGTAAATAACAATGGCAAAAAAAGTTGTTAAACTTGTAAAATTGCAAGTTCTCGCTGGTAAAGCTACTCCTGCTCCTCCAGTTGGTCCTGCTTTAGGTCAGGCTGGTGTAAATATCATGGCTTTCGTTAAAGAATTCAACGAAAGAACTGCTAAACAGGGCGGTTTAATTATTCCAGTAGAAATTACAGTTTTTGAAGATAGATCCTTTACTTTTGTTACAAAAACTCCACCAGCAGCTGTGTTATTAAAGAAAGCAGCTGGCATTGAAAAAGCATCTGGTGAACCTAATAAAAAGAAAGTGGCTAAATTACCACGTGCTGAAGCAATGAAAATTGCTGAAAGCAAAATGCAAGACCTCAATGCTGCAGATATCGAAGCTGCAACTCGCATGATCGAAGGTACTGCACGCAGCATGGGTATCGAAATCGTTGACTAATTTTATTAGTTGATGTAAGATACTTGACTGTGGGAGGCTTATACCGTTAAAACCACAAAGGAGAGAATTTTAATAATGGCTAAATTTGGTAAAAAATACCAGGACGCAGCTAAATTAGTTGAAGCTGGTAAAGCATATGATTTAGCAGAAGCTATTGAAGTAGTTAAAAAAACTGCTACTGCTAAATTTGATGAAAGTGTTGATGTAGCTGTTCGTTTAGGTGTTAACCCTAAATATGCAGATCAGCAAGTTCGCGGTGCCGTTGTATTACCACATGGTACTGGTAAATCTAAAAGAGTTTTAGTTTTTGCTAAAGGCGATAAAGTTGCTGAAGCAGAAGCTGCTGGAGCTGACTTCGTTGGTTCTGATGAACTCGTTGCAAAAATCAAAGAGGGCTGGTGTGACTTCGATGTTACAGTAGCAACTCCTGATATGATGGGTGTTGTAGGTCGTTTAGGTAAAATCCTTGGTCCTCGTGGCTTAATGCCAAACCCTAAACTTGGTACTGTTACAATGGATTTAACAAAAGCTGTTAATGAAATTAAAGCAGGTAAAGTTGAATATAGAACAGATAAAGCTGGTAACGTACATGTGCCAATCGGTAAAGTTTCTTTCGACAATGCAAAACTTGTTGAAAACTTACAGGTTCTTCTTGACACATTAGTAAAAGTTAAACCAGCAGCAGCTAAAGGTCAGTATATGCGTAACATCACAGTTAGCACAACTATGGGCCCAGCTGTTACTGTAAACACAAACTTCAAAGCTGCTAAAGCTGAATAATTTAATATTCATTTAGTAAAGCGACTTAAGACAGCAGGTGTTACATTATTTGTAACATAATATAGCCTGCCGAGGTCAGATACTTGGCAAGGCATGAAAACTTTGCGGTCTCTGGTCCTCACTAGAGACCGTTTTTTGGTTTCGTAATAAATATTTCTCATTTGAGAGGGGGTGTCATGTAAATGGCAAACATTCGTCCAGAAAAACAGGCCGCAGTTGCAGGTCTTAAAGAACAACTTAGCTCTGCAAAAGGTGCTGTATTAACAGGTTATAGAGGTTTAACTGTAGCTCAAGATATGAAACTTCGTGCTAAACTTCGTGAAGCAGGTGTTACTTATCATGTTGTAAAAAATACAATGGTTCGTATTGCTGCAAATGAAATTGGCTTAGAAGGTTTAGATCCAGTTCTTAACGGTACTACTGCTCTTGCAGTATCCGCTGATGATGCTGTAGCTCCAGCTAAAGTTATATATGAATTCATCAAAGAAAACAAACTTGAAAACACAGAAGTTTTAACTATTAAAGCTGGTCTTGTTGAAGGTAAAGTTATCAATGTTGAAGAAGTTAAAGCTTTGGCATCCCTACCATCCCGCGAAGTTCTCATCGCGAAAGTTCTTGGCAGTATGCAAGCTCCTATCTCTGGCGTTGTCAACGTACTTCAGGGTACTATTCGCAATGCAGTATATGTGCTTGATGCAATCCGCGCTCAGAAAGAATCTGCATAAGCAGACTCTCTCTATATAAATAATATAAAAATAAAATGAAATTAATGTTTTAAATTTGGAGGAATATAAAAATGACTAAAGAAGAAATTATGCAAGCCATTGAAGAAATGACTGTTCTTGAATTATCCGAACTTGTAAAAGCTATGGAAGAAAAATTTGGTGTTAGCGCTGCTGCTCCTGTAGCTGTAGCTGCTGCTCCTGCAGCTGGTGCTGCTGCTGCTGAAGAAAAAACTGAATTCGATGTAATTCTTGCTTCCGCTGGCGACAAAAAAATCAACGTAATCAAAGTTGTTCGTGAAGTAACTGGCCTTGGCTTAAAAGAAGCTAAAGCTTTAGTTGACGGTGCTCCTGCTCCTGTTAAAGAAGGCGCTTCCAAAGAAGACGCTGAAGCTTTAAAAGCTAAATTAGAAGAAGCTGGCGCAACTGTAGAACTTAAATAATTTTATTTTAAGTAAAGTTGATAAGCTATTAAAGGACACTGGATATTATCCGGTGTCCTTTTTGTGCTTTTTACGACAATATTAGGTGAAAAATAAAATCTTTCTATCAAAAACAAGTGTCTAATGTAAAAGGTATGTAAATAAAAATATTTTCTTAAAATTTAATAAATTAGAAAGTAAGATGCCATGAAGCCTTTATTTATAAGGGTTTTTACGGCTTTTATATTTTTACATGATACGCCAGGAGCCGTGTTAATAAAAATACTTGTAAAATATGTGTTGACAATGCTTTTTAATGATGATAATATTAATGAGTGCCTGAAATCTGTCAGTTAGTATTTAGGAGTGATAAAATGACAGTTACACTGAAAAATGCTAAACGCGTTATTGGCATAAAACAAGTTACTAAAGCGGTGAAAAACGATTTAGCGAAATGTGTTTACATAGCAGATGACGCAGATGATAGAGTTTTAAGCCCTTTAAAAGAGCTTTGTATGACTAAAAATGTAGAAATGATTTTTGGAAATACAATGGCTGAACTAGGTAAATCCTGTAACATTGAAGTAGGCGCTGCTGCGGTAGCATTACTTTAAGGGATACCGTTAACTAAGCTGAAAATCTCACAGCAAGTGAGATTTCTTAATCTAAAATATCCGAAACAAGGATAGGGCTTTGAAGCCTTTGGAAATTTGAGGAAGGAGGTGCATGTATGCCTACAATAAATCAGTTGATTCGTAAAAGCAGACAGAGCATGCAGGAAAAATCTACAGCACCGGCATTAAAAAATTGCCCGCAGAAACGTGGTGTTTGCACAAGAGTATATACTACTACTCCTAAAAAACCAAACTCCGCATTGCGTAAAGTTGCCCGTGTTCGTTTAACGAATAGTATTGAAGTAACAGCTTATATCCCTGGTATTGGTCACAATCTTCAGGAACATAGTGTTGTTTTAATTAGAGGCGGTCGTGTAAAAGACTTACCAGGTGTGCGTTATCACATCATTCGTGGTTCTTTGGATACTGCAGGTGTTCAAAACCGTGAACAAGGAAGATCTAAATACGGTGCAAAACGTCCTAAGAAAAAATAATTACTTAAAACATTGAAGACTATGACAAGGAGGGGTAGTAATGCCAAGAAAAGGTTCCGTACCTAAAAGAGATGTATTACCAGATCCGGTGTACAAATCCAAGGTTGTAACTAAATTCATAAATAAAGTTATGCTTTCCGGTAAAAAAGGTGTTGCTGAGAAAGTTGTATATGATGCATTTGACATTATAAAAGAAAAAACTGGTAAAGACCCAATGGAAGTTTTTGAAACTGCATTGAAAAATGTTATGCCAGTATTAGAAGTTCGTGCTCGCCGTGTTGGTGGTGCTAACTACCAAGTTCCTGTAGAAGTTCGTCAGGATCGTCGTATGACACTTGGTATTCGTTGGATTGTTAACTATGCTAGACTTCGTGGTGAAAAAACTATGAACGAACGTCTTTCCGGCGAATTAATGGATGCTGCTAATAACACAGGTGCAGCAATTAAGAAAAAAGAAGATACTCATAAAATGGCTGAAGCTAATAAAGCATTTGCTCATTATCGTTGGTAATTTTAAAGTATCTTTTGTATAATATAAGGAGCGATGAGTAAGTGGCAAGAGCGTTTTCACTCGAAAAAACTCGTAACATTGGTATTATAGCACATATTGATGCTGGTAAAACCACTACTACAGAGCGTATTCTGTTCTACACAGGTATACTTCATAAAATGGGTGAAGTTCATGAAGGTGGAGCAACAATGGACTGGATGGCACAGGAAAAAGAAAGAGGTATTACAATTACTTCTGCTGCTACAACTTGCCATTGGAAAAACCATCGTATTAACATCATTGATACACCAGGCCACGTGGATTTCACAGTTGAAGTAGAACGCTCTCTTAAAGTACTTGATGGTGCTGTTACTGTATTATCCGCAAAAAGCGGTGTTGAACCTCAATCTGAAACAGTTTGGCGTCAAGCTGAAAGATATCATGTACCTCGTATGGTATACGTTAACAAAATGGATATCATCGGTGCTGACTTCTATAATGTTCTCAAAATGATGGTTGAACGTCTTAACGCACATCCAGTTGCTATTCAGATTCCAATCGGATCTGAAGATACTTTCCAAGGTCTTATTGACTTAATTAAAATGAAAGCTGTAATCTACGAAGAAGATTATACAAAAGAACCTGAATCCGTAGAAATTCCAGCTGAATATAAAGAAAAAGCTGAAGAATATCGTCAGAAAATGCTTGATTCTGTTGCAGAAACAGATGATGAATTAATGATGAAATATCTTGAAGGTGAAGAACTCACTGAAGAAGAAATCAAAGCTGCAATTCGTAAAGCTACAATCGCTTGCGAAATTACTCCAGTAGTTTGCGGTTCTTCTTACAAAGATAAAGGTATTCAGCCTATGCTTGATGCTGTTGTTGACTATATGCCAGCTCCAGTTGATATTCCAGCAATCAAAGGTATAAATCCTGATACAAATGAAGAAGACAAACGCGAATCTAGCGACGAAGAACCATTCGCAGCGTTAGCATTCAAAATTATGGCTGACCCATTTGTTGGTAAACTCGCATTCTTCCGTGTTTACTCCGGTACATTAAATGCTGGTTCTTATGTATTTAACTCTACAAAAGGCAAAAAAGAACGTATCGGACGTATTTTACAGATGCATGCAAATAACCGTAAAGAAATTGAAGTTGTTTACAGCGGTGATATCGCTGCTGCTGTAGGTCTTAAAGATACTACAACTGGTGATACACTTTGTGATGAAAATCATCCAATCGTTCTTGAATCTATGGAATTCCCAGATCCAGTTATTTCCGTAGCTGTAGAACCAAAAACTAAAGCTGACCAGGAAAAAATGGGTATTGCTCTCCAGAAATTAGCAGAAGAAGATCCTACATTCCGTGTAAGAACTGATGCTGAAACTGGACAGACAATCATCTCTGGTATGGGTGAATTACATCTCGATATTATCGTAGACCGTATGAGCCGCGAATTTAAAGTAGATTGTAAAGTAGGTAAACCACAGGTTGCTTACCGTGAAACAATCCGCAAAACAGTTAAATCTGAAGGTAAATTCGTTCGTCAGTCCGGTGGTAAAGGTCAGTATGGTCATTGCTGGATTGAACTCATTCCACAAGATCCAGGTGAAGGTTTCTCCTTCGAAAGCAAAATCGTTGGTGGTGCTATTCCTAAAGAATACATCGGACCAATCGAAAATGGTATCAAAGAAGCTATGGAAAACGGTGTTGTTGCTGGTTATCCAATGGTTGATATCAAAGCTATCGTTTATGATGGTTCTTATCATGAAGTTGACTCCTCAGAAATGGCCTTCAAAGTTGCAGGTTCTATGGCATTCAAAGCTGGTGCTTTAAAAGCAAATCCAGTATTATTAGAACCATATGTAAAAGTTGAAGTTACTGTTCCTGAAGAATACATGGGCGATGTAATTGGTGACTTAAACTCCCGCCGTGGTCGTATCGAAGGTATGGAACCACGCAATGGTGTACAAGTAATCAACGCATTTGTTCCACTTTCTGAAATGTTCGGTTATGCAACCGACTTACGCTCTAAAACACAGGGTCGTGGGAACTACTCCATGGAAGTTTCTTACTATGATGAAGTTCCTAAAAATATATCTGATGCTATTGTCGCTAAAACAAAAGGCGAATAATAAAGGAGGAAATTAATTAAATGGCTAAACAGAAGTTTGAAAGAACTAAACCACATGTAAACATTGGTACAATCGGTCACGTTGACCATGGTAAAACTACTTTAACTGCTGCTATCACTAAAGTTTTATCTGAAAAAGGTATGGCTCAGTTCGAAGATTACAGCATGATTGATAAAGCTCCAGAAGAACGTGAACGTGGTATTACAATTAACACTGCACACGTTGAATATGAAACTGACAGCAGACACTATGCACACGTTGACTGCCCAGGCCATGCTGACTATGTTAAAAACATGATCACTGGTGCTGCTCAGATGGACGGTGCTATCCTCGTTGTTAGCGCTGCTGATGGCCCTATGCCACAGACTCGTGAACACATTCTTCTTGCTCGTCAGGTTGGTGTTCCTGCAATCGTTGTATTCCTTAACAAAGCTGACCAGGTTGACGATCCTGAACTTCTCGAACTCGTTGAAATGGAAGTTCGTGAACTTCTTTCCAGCTATGACTTCCCAGGTGATGATATCCCTGTAGTAACTGGTTCCGCTCTTCAAGCTCTTGAAGGCGATGCAGCTGCTAAAGAAAAAATTCTTGAATTAATGCAAGCTGTTGATGATTATATCCCAACTCCAACTCGTGACACTGATAAACCATTCTTAATGCCAGTTGAAGACGTATTCACAATCACTGGTCGTGGTACAGTTGCTACTGGCCGTGTAGAACGTGGTGAACTCAAACTTGGTGACACTGTTGAAATCGTTGGTCTTTCTGAAGAAAAGAAATCCACTACTGTAACTGGTATCGAAATGTTCCGCAAAATGCTTGATAGCGCTGTTGCTGGTGACAACATCGGTGCATTACTTCGTGGTGTAGACCGTAAAGAAATTGAACGTGGTCAAGTACTTGCTAAACCTGGTACTATTCATCCACACAAAAAATTCAAAGCTCAGGTTTACGTTCTTACTAAAGAAGAAGGTGGACGTCATACTCCATTCTTCTCCAACTATCGTCCACAGTTCTATTTCCGTACTACTGACGTTACTGGTGTTGTAACTCTTCCAGAAGGTACTGAAATGGTTATGCCTGGCGATAACATTGAAATGTCTATCGAACTTATCACTCCAATCGCTATTGAAAAAGGTCTTCGCTTCGCTATTCGTGAAGGTGGCCATACAGTAGGCGCTGGTCGTGTAATCGAAATCGACGAATAATTTCAAGCTTAAGCTTATTACTTTTAATAATTAATTTGTATAAGGGCGGCATTTTGCTGCCCTTATATAAAGTTCTTTTAAAATGCGATGACGCGGCAGATTGCTTGCATAAGGCAAGGGAACTGGCGTGGAGAAATTGTCCGGGTCATGAATCTGGGCGACAAGGAGGAAAATAATTTGGCTAAACAGCAGAAAATCAGAATTCGTTTAAAAGCATATGATCATAAAGCACTTGATCAGAGCTCCGTTAAAATTGTTGAAACAGCTAAAAGAACAGGTGCAATGGTATCTGGTCCTATTCCATTGCCTACCGAAAAAAATATTTTTACAATTTTAAGATCTCCACATGTTAATAAAGACTCTCGTGAACAGTTCGAAATGAGAACTCACAAACGTCTTATTGATATTTTAGAACCAACATCTAAAACTGTTGACGCTTTAATGCGTTTAGATTTGCCAGCAGGTGTGGATATCGAAATTAAATTGTAAGAGGAGGTGGCAATAGATGGCAAAAGTAATTTTAGGTAAAAAACTTGGCATGACTCAAATCTTTACTGAAGAAGGTAAAGTAGTTCCTGTTACAGTTGTAGAATCCGGTAAAAATGTTGTTCTTCAGAGCAAAACTGTTGAAACTGATGGCTACAATGCCGTTCAGATTGGCTTTGGAACAGTTAAAGAAAAAAATGTAACTAAACCAATGAAAGGCCATTTCGCAAAAGCTGGCGTTGAACCAGTAAAATTTATTCGTGAATTACGCCTTGCAGATGTTCCTGAATATAAAGCTGGTGACTCCATCAGCGTTGACATATTTGGTGCCGGTGATTTAGTTGATGTTACTGGTACTTCCAAAGGTAAAGGTTTTGCCGGCGGTATTAAACGTCATAACTTTGCTAGAGGTCCTATGGGTCACGGTTCTAAATCTCATCGTGAACCAGGTTCTACAGGTGCTATGATTTCTGGTCATGGTGGACGTGTACTAAAAGGTAAAAAATTACCAGGCCGTATGGGTGGCGCTAAAGTTACAGTTCAGCGTTTAAGCGTTGTACGTGTTGATGCAGACCGTAACCTTATTTTAATCAAAGGTGCTATTCCTGGTGCTAAAAATAGCTTTGTTGTAATTAAAGATACAGTTAAACCTAAGAAATAATAATTGGAAGGAGGATATGCTATATTATGCCTAAAGTAGCAGTTTATACAGTTGCCGGCCAGCAGATCGGTGATATCGAATTAAATGAAAGCGTATTTGGCGTTGAAGTTAACGAAGGTCTTGTTCATCAAGCAGTTGTAATGCAGTTGGCAGCTCAGCGTTTAGGAACGCATGCAACAAAAACTAGAGGTTTAGTACGCGGTGGCGGTCGTAAACCTTGGAAACAAAAAGGTACAGGTCGTGCTCGTAGCGGAAGCACCCGTTCCCCACTTTGGGTAGGCGGTGGTACAGTTTTTGGTCCATCTCCTCGTTCCTATGCATTCAGAATGCCTCGTAAACAGCGTCGTTTAGCAATTAAATGCGCTTTAACAGATAAAGTAAACAATGGTGATTTCATTGTATTAGAAAGCTTAGATTTCGCAGCTCCTAAAACAAAAGAAGTTGTAAAAATGATGAGCGATTTCAACGTTGCAGAGAAAGCTCTTATCGTTACTGCTGATGTAGTAGAAAACGTAGAGAAATCTTCTCGCAATATCCCTGGTGTAAAAGCTATCAGTTCTTGCGGATTAAATGTATATGATATCTTAAATCATAACAAACTCTTCATTACTAAAGATGCTATTACACGTATTGAGGAGGTATTAGCATAATGGAAGCTAGAGATATCATTATCAGACCGCTTGTTACAGAAATGACAACTGAATTGATGGAAGAAGGCAAATACGTATTTGTAGTTGCTAAAGAAGCTAACAAAATTGAAATTGCCAAAGCAGTATCTACTATCTTCAACGTAAAAGTTGAATCCGTAAATACAGTTAACGTTCTTGGTAAAGTAAAACGTATGGGCCGTAATCTTGGCAAACGTTCTGACTATAAAAAAGCAATCGTAAAACTTGCAGCTGGAGAAACTATCGAGTTCTTCCAAGCTTAAGTAAAAAATAAAAAGGAGGTTAATTAAGTGGCAGTAAAGAGTTTTAAACCTTATTCTGCAGGTAGAAGATTTATGACTGTTTCTTCTTTCGAAGAAATTACAGCAAAAAAACCTGAGAAATCCTTGGTTGAAAGTCTTAAAAAGAACGGTGGTCGTAACTTCCAGGGCCGTTTAACAGTAAGACATCAAGGCGGCGGACACAAACGTTTATATCGTGTAATCGATTTCAAACGTAATAAAGATGGTGTTCCAGCACGCGTTGCTACTATAGAATATGATCCAAACCGTAGCGCTCGTATCGCACTTCTTAACTATTTCGATGGTGAGAAACGTTACATCTTAGCTCCAGATGGATTAAAAGTTGGTGACCAGATTGTATCCGGTCCAGAAGCAGATATTAAAGTAGGTAATGCATTACCACTTGCTAATATTCCACTTGGTACATTAGTACACAACATTGAAATGAAAATCGGTAAAGGCGGTCAGATGGTTCGTTCCGCTGGTGCAGCTGCTCAGCTTATGGCTAAAGAAGGCAACTATGCTCTCTTACGTATGCCATCTGGTGAAATCCGTAAAATTCATATCAATTGCCGTGCAACAATCGGTCAGATTGGTAACTTAGAACATGAAAACCTCACAATTGGTAAAGCAGGTCGTAACCGTTGGTTAGGCGTTCGTCCTGAAAACCGTGGTGTTGCGATGAACCCTAATGACCATCCACATGGTGGTGGGGAAGGCCGTAGCCCAGTTGGACGTAAACATCCTGTTACTAAATGGGGTAAATGTGCTATGGGTGCTAAAACTCGCCGTAAAAAAGCATCTGATAAACTCATCGTTAAACGTCGTGCAAAACGTCGTAAATAATAAATTTATGAATAAGGTAGCTTAATTGATTACCTTATTCTAAAATGAAAGGAGGACATATTTTGTCAAGATCAGTAAAAAAAGGACCTTACGTTGCAGAAAGCCTTGAAAAGAAAATTGATGCTTTAAATGCAGCTAATGACAAAAAAGTTGTTAAAACTTGGTCCCGCAGTTCGACAATCCTTCCTACATTTGTAGGCCATACAATTGCAGTTCATGATGGTCGCAAACATGTACCTGTATATGTTACAGAAGACATGGTTGGTCATAAACTTGGTGAATTTGCACCAACAAGAACTTACAAAGGCCATGCTGGCGAAGAAAGACGTACATCTTTAAGATAATTGTTGAAAGGAGGAACAACTGTGGAAGCTAAAGCAGTAGCAAAATATATCCGTATTTCTCCGCGTAAAGTACGTATTGTTATGAATCTTATTCGTGGCAAAAACGTAGCTGACGCGTTTGCAATATTGAAATTCACACCTAAAGCAGGTGCTGATGTAATTAATAAAGTTTTAAAATCAGCAGTAGCAAATGCTGAAAATAATTTTGATATGAATCCTGATAACCTCTATGTGGCTACAGCATTCGTTGATCAGGGACCTACCCTTAAACGTATTCACCCACGTTCCCGTGGACAGGCATTCAAAATCTTAAAACGTACATCTCATGTTACGATCGTAGTTAAAGAAAAATAATTAGAAGGAGGGAATAGATTTGGGACAAAAAGTTAATCCACATGGTATGCGCCTTGGTATCGTAAAAACTTGGGATGCGAAGTGGTATGCTGGTAAAGATTTCGCTGCTAACTTACACGAAGATATTAAAATTCGTAGCTTCTTAAAAGAAACTTTAAAAGTTGCTGGCGTATCTAAAATTGAAACAGAACGTTCTAAAAATCGTCTCAGATTAACTATTCATACTGCTAAACCTGGTATGGTTATCGGCCGTGGTGGTTCTGGTATTGAACAGCTTAAAAAAGGCCTTAAAAAATACACTGATAAACACGTAGATATTAATATCGCAGAAATTAAACAGCCAGATATGGATGCTACACTCGTAGCTGAAAACATCGCTTCTCAGCTCGAACGTCGTGTTGCTTTCCGTCGTGCAATGAAACAGGCTGTTAGCCGTACAATTCGTATGGGTGCAAAAGGTATTAAAGTAACAGTAGGTGGCCGTCTCGGCGGTGCTGAAATTGCTCGTAGTGAATCTTACCGTGAAGGTAGTATTCCACTTCATACTTTACGTGCTGATATTGATTATGGTACAGCTGAAGCACATACAACTTATGGCCGTCTTGGCGTAAAAGTATGGATCTTCAAAGGTGAAGTTCTTCCTGAAAAGAAACTTGCTGCACAAGCAGAAGCTGTTGAAGGGAGCGAAGATTAATGTTAATACCTAAAAGAGTAAAATACCGTAAACAGTTCCGTGGTACTATGAAAGGTAAAGCTCATAAAGGTAATACTGTAGTACATGGTGAATTCGGTTTACAAGCTCTCGAACCTGCATGGATTACAAACCGTCAGATCGAAGCAGCTCGTATTGCGATGACTCGTTATATTAAACGTGGTGGTCAGGTTTGGATTAAAATCTTCCCTGATAAACCAGTAACTGCAAAACCTGCTGAAACTCGTATGGGTAGCGGTAAAGGTTCACCTGAATACTGGGTAGCAGTAGTTAAACCAGGTCGTATTATGTTTGAAATGGGCGGCGTTAGCGAAGAAGTTGCTAAAGAAGCTATGCGTCTTGCAAGCCATAAACTCCCAATCAAAACAAAATTTGTTAAGCGTGAAGTGCAAGGGGAGGGTGAAGTAAATGAAGGTTAATGAAATACGTGAAATGAGTGCTGGCGAACTTAACCAGAAACTTGCTTCGCTTAAAGAAGAATTATTCAACCTCAGATTCCAGCTTGCTACAGGTCAGCTTGAAAACCCTATGCGTATCAAAGAAGTAAAGAAAACTATTGCTCGTATTAAAACTATTCAACGCGAACAAGAATTAAAAGCTTAATAGTTAAGATTAGACTAATAGATAATAAATGATATGCAGAAGGAAGGAGGTTCTTTTAATGAGCGAAATTAGAAATGAACGCAAGACTAAAGTTGGTAAAGTTGTAAGCGACAAAATGGAAAAAACTATTGTTGTTGCTGTAGTTGATACTGAAAGTCATCCACTCTATAAAAAATCAGTTAAGAAAACTGTTAAATTTAAAGCACATGATGAAAACAACGAAGCTCACGTAGGAGATACAGTTTCTATTATGGAAACTCGTCCTTTATCTAAAGATAAATGTTGGAGACTCGTTGAAATTCTTGAAAGAGCAAAATAATTTGTTACTTGATATAGAATTTTAGAAGGAGGTAAAGCAATGATTCAGCAACAAACAATGTTGAATGTTGGTGATAACACTGGTGCAAAAGAAATTATGTGTATCCGTGTAATGGGCGGTTCTTATCGTAAATATGCCAACATTGGTGATATAATCGTAGCTGCAGTTAAATCTGCTTCACCTGGTGGAATGGTTAAAAAAGGTGACGTTGTTAAAGCTGTAGTAGTACGTTCTAAAAAGGGTTTACGTCGTGTTGACGGTTCTTATATCCGCTTTGATGAAAACGCTGCTGTTATTATTAAAGATGATAAAACTCCACGCGGAACTCGTATTTTTGGCCCGGTAGCCAGAGAATTACGTGACAAAGATTTCATGAAAATCGTTTCACTGGCACCAGAAGTAATTTAATAAATAGACAGGAGGTGCCAAGATTTGTCACAGGCTAAATTGCATGTAAAAAAAGGTGATACAGTTTTAGTATTATCCGGTAAAGATAAAGGTAAACAAGGTAAAATCCTTCAGGCTATGCCTGCTAAAGATAAAGTTGTAGTTGAAGGCGTTAACAAAATTAAACGTCACACTAAACCTAATCAGAAAGCTCCAAACGGCGGTATCATTGAAAAAGAAGCTCCTATGTTTGCTTCTAAAGTTATGGTAGTTTGCCCAGCTTGTTCTAAAGCAACTCGTGTTGCGAAAAAAGAAATTGATGGTAAAATGGTTCGTGTATGCAAAAAATGCGGTGAAGCATTAGACCAAGCAAAATAATTGAGGAAGGAGGATATCTTGGTGGATAGATTACAAGAAAAATATATCAATGAAGTTGTTCCTGCTATGACTGAAAAATTCGGTTATAAAAATGTAATGCAACTTCCTAAGATTGAAAAAGTTATCATTAGTATGGGTGTTGGTGAAGCTGCTCACAACTCTAAAGCATTAGATTCTGCTGTAGCTGACCTCACTATTATCGCTGGTCAGAAACCTGTTTTGACTCGTGCGAAAAAATCTCTTGCTGCATGGAAATTACGTGCAGGAATGCCTATTGGCGCTAAAGTTACTCTTCGTGGAACTCGTATGTATCAGTTCCTTGATAAATTTATGAATATCGCTTTGCCTCGAGTTCGTGACTTCCGTGGCGTAAGCCCTAAAGCTTTTGATGGTCGCGGAAACTATTCAGTTGGTCTTAAAGAACAATTGATTTTCCCTGAAATCGAATATGATAAAATCGAAAAAATTCATGGTATGAATATTATTATTGTTACTACGGCAAAGACTGATGAAGAAGCTAGAGCTCTTCTTAAATTAATGGGTATGCCGTTTAGTGCTTAATTCTTAAGAGGAGGTATACTGATCTATGGCCAGAAAGGCAATGGTCCAGAAATGGAGTCAAGAACCTAAATTCAAGGTTCGTAAATATAACAGATGCAAAATCTGTGGTCGTCCACATGGTTATATGCGTAAATTTGAAATGTGCCGTATTTGTTTTAGAGAACAAAGCTATAAAGGCGCAATCCCTGGCGTAACAAAAGCTAGTTGGTAAGGTTGAAAGAAAGGAGGATATCGATTTATGGGAATGACTGATCCTATTGCAGATATGTTAACTCGTTTGCGTAATGCAAACTCCGTACTTCATGATAAAGTTGAAATTCCTGGTTCTAAAATTAAACAGGCTATTGCAGAAGTTCTTAAAGAAGAAGGTTTCATTAAAGACTTCTCCTTCGCAGAAGATAACAAACAAGGTGTTATCACAATTAACTTGAAATATGGTCCAAACCGTGAACAAGTAATCACTGGTATTAAACGTATTTCTAAACCTGGTCTTCGTGCTTATGCTAAGAAAGATCAATTACCTCGCGTACTTGGTGGTCTTGGTATTGCTATCATCTCTACTTCTAAAGGTATTATGAGTGATAAACAAGCACGTCGTGAAGGTGTTGGCGGCGAAGTTTTAGCTTACGTATGGTAAAATTAGTTTTAGACTAGGAGGTGTACAGATGTCAAGAATTGGTAGAGAACCGATTACAATCCCTGCTGGGGTTACTGTAACAGTTGATGAACATAATCACGTAGCGGTTAAAGGTCCTAAAGGAGAAATTAGCCGTGACTGTCATAAAGATATGAAAATTACAGTAGGTGAAGGCGTTGTAACAGTAGAACGTCCATCCGAAGATAAAATGCATAGATCTTTACATGGTCTTACTCGTACTCTTATCAACAACATGGTTGTAGGTGTAACACAAGGCTTTGTAAGAAATCTTGAAATTAATGGTGTAGGTTATAGAGCTGCACAGGCTGGGAAAAACCTTAACTTATCTTTAGGTTTTTCCCATCCAGTAGTTGTTGAACCTCCTGTTGGAATCAAATTAGAAGCTCCTGCTCCTAACAAGATTGTTGTATCTGGTATCGATAAAGAAGCAGTTGGCGCTATGGCAGCTAAAATTCGTTCTTACAGAGAACCTGAACCTTACAAAGGAAAAGGTATTAAGTACGAAGGCGAACATATCCGTCGTAAAGCTGGTAAAACTGGTTCTAAGAAATAATAATCTTTAGTTAGAAATAGAAAGGAGAGGCTGGTTTTGTTTAATAAACAGGATAAAAATAAAGCTCGTCAGAAACGTCATTTAAGAGTTCGTAATCATATTTCTGGCACAGCTGAAAGACCTCGTTTAAACGTATTCCGTAGCTTAAGCAACATTTATGCTCAAGTTATTGATGATGTTAATGGTGTTACATTAGTATCCGCAAGCTCCAAAGATAAAGATTTCAATGCTTACGGCGGTAACATCGAAGCAGCTAAAGCTGTAGGTGCAGCTGTAGCAAAACGTGCTCTTGAAAAAGGCATTACTGAAGTTGTATTTGACCGCGGTGGCTATGTATATCATGGTCGTGTAGCAGCTTTAGCAGATGCAGCTCGTGAAGCTGGTCTAAAATTCTAATATTGGAACAGGAGGTAAATTAATGGCCAAGATTGACGCTAACGCACTTGAATTAGAAGAAAAAGTTGTGTATATTAATCGCGTTGCTAAGGTTGTAAAAGGTGGCCGTCGCTTTTCTTTCAGCGCTCTTGTTGTAGTAGGCGATAAAAACGGTCATGTTGGTGCAGGTCTCGGTAAAGCTAGCGAAGTACCTGAAGCAATCAGAAAAGGCATTGAAGATGCTAAAAAGAATCTTGTAGAAGTTTCTTTAGTAGATAAAACTATTCCACACGAAAGCCTCGGTGTATTCGGTGCAGGTCGTGTGCTCTTAAAACCAGCTGCAAAAGGTACTGGTGTTATCGCAGGTGGTCCAGCTCGTGCAGTTTTAGAACTTGCAGGTGTTGGTAATATCTTAACAAAATCCCTTGGTTCTTCTAACCCTAATAACATGGTTCGTGCAACTATTAAAGGTTTAGAACAGCTTAAAAAAGCTGAGCTCGTAGCTGAACTTCGTGGAAAATCCGTTCAGGAACTTTTAGGTTAAGGAGGAAATATTTCAATGGCAAAAGTGAAAATTACCCTTACAAGAAGTCTGATCGGCAGACCTGAAACTCAGAGAAGAACAATTCAGGCTTTGGGATTACGTAAATTAAATTCTACAGTAGAACATGAAGATACAGCTACAATTAGAGGTATGATTCATAAAGTAGAACATCTTATTACAGTAGAAAAAATCGGCGAATAATTTAGAGGAGGTGTCCAGGTTATGAAATTACATGAATTATCACCAGCACCGGGCTCTAGAAAAGTTCGTATTCGTGTTGGTCGTGGTTTAGGTTCTGGTTTAGGTAAAACTTCCGGACGTGGTCATAAAGGTCAGAATGCTCGTTCTGGTGGCGGCGTACGTACAGGTTTTGAAGGTGGCCAGATGCCTTTATACCGTAGATTGCCAAAACGCGGCTTCAAAAATATTTTTGCAAAAGAATATGCTGAAGTAAACGTTTCTTCTTTAAATCGTTTTGAAGATGGCGCAACAGTAGATCCAGCAGCATTAGTAGAAGCAGGTATCCTTAAAAACGTTTGTGACGGTGTACGTGTTCTTGGTAACGGCGAAATTACTAAGAAATTAACTGTTGTAGCAAACGGCTTCACAAAATCTGCTGAAGAAAAAATTACAGCAGCAGGTGGAAAAGTAGAGGTGATCTAAGTGCTTTCAGCTCTTAGCAATATCCTCAAAATCACCGAATTGCGACAGAAAATAGTATTTACACTAATTATGTTTGCAGTCTTCAGGCTCGGGACTCATATCCCGGTGCCTGGAGTAAATCCTTCAGTAATTGAACAGTTATTTAACAGCGGTAACTTGTTTGGCTTGTTGGATTTATTTTCCGGTGGTGCTTTAAGTAAATTTTCTCTCTTTGCTATGAGTATTACCCCATATATCAACGCGTCAATTATTATTCAATTATTGACCGTAGTAGTACCTACTTTGGAACAGTGGTCTAAAGAAGGTGAAGAGGGACATAAAAAGATAACCAAGACGACCCGTTATTTGACTGTTGTCTTGGCATTTTTACAAGCTATAGGTATGTCTATTGGTCTTAAACAGGCCATAATTAATCCTAGTATTACATCAATTCTTATTATTGCAATTACCCTAACAGCAGGAACAGTGTTCCTCATGTGGATTGGTGAGCAGATAACTGCACATGGTGTGGGAAATGGTATATCGCTTATCATTTTCGCAGGTATCGTTGCAGCACTTCCACAAAATTTGGGTACTATATATAATTACTTGCAAGCAGGCACAATAAGCTATTTTAATGTGTTATTCTTTGCAATAATCGCCCTTGCTATGATTGTTTTTGTTATTGCCATTCAGCAAGGACAACGTAGAGTTCCGGTGTCCTACGCAAAACGCGTTGTAGGTCGTAAAACTTACGGTGGCCAATCTACGCATATACCGCTTAAAGTAAATCAGGCCGGCGTTATACCAATCATCTTTGCATCATCAGTATTGATGTTCCCAGCTACTTTAGCTCAGTTTGTACAAACTCCTTGGATTAAAACAATTGCTGATTATTTCCAATGGGGAACACCTTTTCAAAGTGCTGTATATGCATTATTGATTTTATTTTTTACGTATTTTTACACTGCGGTTACATTTAAAATTCCGGATCTCGCTGATAATTTGAAAAAATACGGTGGTTTTATTCCTGGAATTCGTCCAGGTCAGGCAACTGCAGATTATTTAGACCGTATTATGACACGTATTACATTAGCGGGTGCATTTTTCCTTGCATTCATTGCAATTTTACCAACAATGATAGCTGGTGCTACTCATATTGAAGGAATTCATTTCGGTGGTACAGCATTATTAATCGTAGTTGGGGTTGCTCTTGATACGATGAAACAAATTGAATCAATGGTCGTAATGCGCCATTATGAAGGTTTTATGAAGTAAGGAGGATTTTTATGCACATCCTTTTAATGGGCCCTCCTGGTGCTGGTAAAGGTACACAGGCAGCTAGGCTAGTAGAAGAATTTAAAATTCCTCATATCTCCACTGGGGATATGTTTCGTGCAGCAGTAAAAGAAGGTACTGAACTTGGAAAACAAGCAAAAGCTTGCATGGATGCTGGACAATTAGTTCCAGATGAAGTTACAATTGGTATTGTAAAAGAACGTTTAGCTAAAGCTGACTGCGAAAAAGGATTTATTTTGGATGGTTTTCCTCGTACAGTAGAACAAGCTGTGGCTTTGGATAAAATTTTAAGTGAATTAGGTTTAAAACTTAACTGTGCTTTGAACGTTGCTGTTCCAGCAAGTGAATTAATCAGAAGAGCAGTTGGTCGTCGTATTTGTAAAAAATGCGGTGCTACTTATCATGTAGAATTTAAGCCATCTAAGAAAGACGGAATTTGTGACGTGTGCGGCGGTGACCTTTATCAAAGAGCTGACGACAGCGAAGCAACAATGAAAAATCGTCTTTCTGTTTATGAAGAACAGACAAAGCCTCTTATTTCTTATTATGAAAAAGAAGAACTTTACAAAGAAGTTGACGGAAGTCAGTCAATGGATAAAGTATTCCAAGACATTGTTGCAATTTTGCGCAGTTAATTGATAATATAATACGGTAATATATCTGTTGTAAAAAAAGTGTGAAAAAAATCGCTGATAATGATATATTTAAACGCTGTAATATGTTATAATTAATATTCGGGCAGTAAACAGGAATGTTTTTCTGTGGCAGATAACAATAATGTTGGGCATGGCATTGCTGTAAAAACGGATTACTGACAGGTTTGGGCATATCATGGGCATGATAATTCAAACCTCAAAGAGTTTTCGGCCCAACTTAAGCTTTAATTGAAGGAGAATTTCATGTCTAAGCAAGATGTAATTGAAGTTGAAGGTAAAGTATTAGAAGCTTTGCCTAACGCAATGTTTAAAGTAGAGTTAGAAAACGGTCACGTTGTACTAGCTCATGTTTCTGGTAAAATTCGTATGAATTTTATCCGCATCCTGCCAGGTGATAAAGTTACTATTGAACTTACGCCTTATGATTTGACCAGAGGCCGAATCACTTACCGTTTTAAATAAGACCTATTTTTATAATTTGATAGGCATTATAGCAATGTAGAAGGAGGTACATGCAGTGAAAGTTAGACCATCAGTAAAACCTATTTGTGAAAAATGTAAAGTTATTAAACGCAAAGGTCATGTAATGGTTATTTGCGAAAATCCTAAACATAAACAGAAACAAGGATAAGGAGGTGCTGATTGTATGGCACGTATTGCCGGTGTAGATTTACCACGCGATAAACGAGTTGAAATTGCTTTAACATATATTTTTGGTATTGGTCTTAAAACTTCTCAGGATATCTTAGCTGCTACTGGTATTAATCCAGATACTAGAGCACGTGATCTTACTGAAGATGAAGTTGCTAAGTTACGTGAATATATCGACAAAAATCATCTTGTAGAAGGTGACCTTCGTCGTGAAATTTCTTTAAATATTAAACGTTTGGTTGAAATCGGATGCTATCGCGGTAGACGCCATCGTTTAGGCTTACCTGTACGCGGTCAGAACACAAAAAATAATGCGCGTACTCGTAAAGGCCCTAAAAAGACTGTAATGGGTAAAAAAGGCTAAGAAGAAGGAGGTTTAATAAGTGGCAGCAAATAAAACATCTCGTCCAAAGAGAAAAGATCGTAAAAATGTCGAATACGGTGTTGCACACATTCGTTCGACTTTCAATAATACAATTGTTACTATCACTGACAAAAATGGTAATGCTTTATCCTGGGCTAGTGCTGGTGGACTTGGTTTCAGAGGTTCTAGAAAAAGCACTCCATTTGCAGCTCAAATGGCAGCAGAAGTTGCAGCAAAAGCAGCAATGGAACATGGTTTAAAACAGGTTGAAGTATATGTAAAAGGTCCTGGTGCAGGTCGTGAAGCTGCAATCAGATCTTTACAGGCAACTGGTCT
The DNA here is from genome assembly GCF_986095205.1 of Megamonas sp. NCBI lineage: Bacteria > Bacillati > Bacillota > Negativicutes > Selenomonadales > Selenomonadaceae > Megamonas > Megamonas sp. The sequence goes on from NZ_CFQVBI010000052.1 coordinate 76,643, forward strand.
TGAAGTTAACATGATTAAAGATGTTACTCCAATTCCACATAATGGTTGTCGCCCACCTAAACGTAGAAGAGTATAATTAGGAGGTTGAAGTAGAAATATGGCTATTGACAGAGTTCCTTCTCTGAAAAGATGTCGCGCTCTCGGCTTAGAAACAGCTGTAGTTGGTCTTGCAAAAAGCTCCAAAAGACAGCCTAAACGTTCTGGTCGTAAAGTAAGCGAATACGGAATGCAGTTAAAAGAAAAACAAAAAGCTAAATTTATATATGGTGTATTAGAAAAACAGTTTAGAGCTTATTATGATAAAGCTAAAACTATGCCAGGCGTAACAGGTGAAAACTTACTTGGTCTTCTCGAACGTAGAATTGACAACGTTGTTTTCCGTTTAGGTCTTGCATCCACTCGTCGTCAGGCTCGTCAGCTCGTTTCCCATGGTCACATCACTGTTAATGGTAAACGTCTTGACATTCCTTCCGCTTTAATTAAAGTTGGCGATGTAATCGGTGTTAAAGAAAAAAGCCGTGGTACTGCATTATTCAAAGAAATTGCAGAAAGCAAAAATGCTTTAAACGTACCAGCTTGGCTTACTGCTGATATCCAGAATCTTAGCGGTTCTGTTACAAGATTCCCTAACCGCGACGAAATCGATATTCCAGTTGATGAACAGGCGATTGTCGAATTGTACTCCAGATAATATGTCTGTGTTTTATAGCGCATAGAATAGGAGGTTGTTTCAGATGATCGAAATCGAAAAACCAAAGATTGAGATTGTGGAAATAAGTGAAGACAACCGTTATGGTAAATTTGTCTGTGAACCATTGGAACGCGGATATGGTACTACTCTTGGCAACAGCTTACGTCGTATTTTGTTGTCTTCTTTAGAGGGTGCGGCTATAACATCTATCAAAATTGATGGTGTTCTTCATGAATTTTCTACTATTCCTGGGGTTCGTGATGATGTAACAAACATTATCTTAAACTTAAAAGAATTATGCTTAAAAATGCATGATGAAGAACCTCATACCATTCGTATAGATGTTACTGGTGAAAAAGAAGTAACAGCAGCAGACATTATTGTTGATTCTGATATTGAGATTCTCAATAAAGATTTGCATATTGCTACTGTTGATGAAACTGGTTCTTTGAAAATGGAAATGGTAGTTGAACGTGGAAGAGGATATACACCTGCTGATAAAAATAAAAAACCAGATCAGGTTATTGGTATTATCCCTATCGATTCCATCTTCTCTCCTATTCAAAGAGTTAACTACACAGTAACAGATACTCGTGTTGGTAATGTTACCGACTATGATAAACTTACATTAGAAGTATGGACTGATGGTTCTATAAAACCAGAAGAAGCAGTAAGTAAATCAGCTAGCATTTTGATTACTCACTTGCGTCTATTCCAGAATATGGGTGGTTCTGTAGAAGATATTCCTGCTGATGAAGGAATTTTCAATACACCAGAAGAAGATAATACTTCTAAAGTTATGGAAATGACAATCGAGGATCTTGATTTATCTGTACGTTCTTACAACTGCTTGAAGAGAGCTGAAATCAACACTGTTGCAGATTTAATGCAAAAAAGTGAAGATGATATGATTAAAGTTAGAAACCTTGGTCGTAAATCTCTTGAAGAAGTTAAGAAAAAATTACAGGAATTAGGATTAACACTCGCTGAAAAAGAATAACAGGAAAGGACAGGCTGCTAATGGGCTACAGTAAATTAGGACGCAACTCCAGTGCACGTAAAGCTTTATTCCGTAGTGTGCTAGTTTCCCTTTTTAAACATGAACGCATTGAAACTACTGAAGCTAAGGCTAAAGAAATCAGCGGTCTTGCTGAAAAACTCATTACCCTTGCAAAACGCGATGACTTAAGTGCTCGCCGTCAGGTTATTGCTGAACTTGTTGATAAAGAAGTTGCAAAAAAATTATTCGATGAAATTGCACCTAAATATAATGACCGCAATGGTGGTTATACTCGTATTCTTAAATTAGGCGTACGTCGTGGTGACGCTGCTCCAATGGCTCTTTTAGAGTTAGTAAAATAATTTAGAATTAGTAATTCATTGAATTATTGATATGTGAGGCGGTCAAATGGGCCGCCTTCGCCTTATCAATTAAGTTAAAAATTTAATTAATAGATTTTTGGTTTACTTGATAAGGTGATTGTGTTAACAATTTAAAATGGGTATAATAAGAACTGTAATTTTGATTGCAGTTCTTATTTTTTTATATAGATTTATAGGTGATGATATTGAGTTTTATAGAAGTGAAAAATCTCACACATATTTTTAGGGAAAATGATGAGAAAAAAACAGAAAAAATAGCGTTAGATAATATTAATTTAAAGATCGATAAAGGTGAATTTATAGCTATTATTGGCGTTAATGGTTCAGGCAAGTCAACACTAGCAAAGCATTTCAATGGCTTATTATTGCCAAGTGAAGGTGAATGCATTGTTGATGGCATGAAAGTTGATGATAGTGAGGATATTTGGAAAGTACGTCAAAAAGTAAGTATGGTATTTCAAAATCCTGACAATCAAATAATCGCTACTGTAGTAGAAGATGATATCGCTTTTGGTCCTGAAAATATGGGTCTTGAGCGTGAAGAAATAAAAGATAGAATAGAATTTGCTTTAAAATCTTTGCATATTGAGCATTTGCGTAAGATGCCACCGCATTTGTTATCAGGTGGGCAAAAACAATTGACTGCTATTGCTGGGGCTATAGCGATGCGTACTCAATGTATAGTTTTAGACGAACCGACAGCAATGCTTGATCCACAGGGTAGAAATGCTGTAATGAAAGCTTTGAAGGAATTACATGAAAAATATAATATAACTATTATTATAATTACACATTTCATGGAAGAAGCTGTGCAGGCAGATAGAATTATTGTCATGAATGATGGCAAAATAATACAAGATGGTATGCCAAAAGATATTTTTAAACAAAAGGAAAATTTAAAGAAAATAGGTCTTAGTGTGCCTTTAGCTGTAGATATTGTAGATGCTTTGCAGAAAAAAGGTTTAAAACTCGCTAATGTTTTTGATAATGAAAATTTAGCTAGAGAATTACAACAATTAATATGTAAATAATATTAAATAGATTTTAAAGTGGTGAGAAGATGCCAATAGAGGTAAAAAATATAAGTCATATTTATATGGAAAATACGCCATATGAAAAAAAAGCATTAAATAATGTTAGTTTAACAATAAATGAAGGTGAATTTGTAGCTATTGCAGGTCATACAGGTTCAGGAAAATCCACACTTATGCAACATTTTAATGGTTTATTAAATCCTACTAGAGGTGAAGTTTTTATTGATGGAATTGACATTAATAAAAAGAAGGATAAAAAGACCTTAAATGCTAGACGTAGTGTGGGTATGGTGTTTCAATATCCAGAACAACAATTATTTGAGGAAAGTATTTTTGCAGATATTGCTTTTGGCCCTAGAAATTTTGGTTGTAGCGAAGATGAAGTAAAGCAAAGAGTCAAAGATGCAATGGATTTTGTAGAATTAGATTATGAGGAGTATAAAGATAAATCTCCTTTTTTATTGAGTGGCGGGCAGATGAGACGTGTGGCAATAGCTGGAATAATAGCATTAAAGCCTAAATATCTAGTTTTAGATGAGCCGACAGCAGGTCTTGACCCTAGACTTAAACAGAATTTATTGCAAAAGGTGAAAAAATTACATCAAAAAGAAAAGATGACAATTATTATGGTATCGCATAATATGGACGATATAGCACTTTTGGCAGATAAGGTAGCTATTATGAGACAGGGGAAATTAATGATATATGGCGAGCCACGTGAAGTTTTTACACATAAAGATGTAATTGAACAAGCAGGTTTATTAGAGCCAGAAGTGATGCAATTATTGCGAAAAATACAAGAATATGGTTTAGATGTGGATATAAATGCTTTAAATAAACAAGAAGCTTTAAATAATATTTTAGTAGCTTTGAGAAAGAGAGGGATAAAATGCTAACTGATATAAAAATTGGTCAATTTTTCCCAGCGAATTCTTTATTGCATAAATTAGATGCTAGATTAAAAATCGTAAGTTTATTTATTTTAATCGTGGGGATTTTTGTTTTTGATAGTCAATTAGACTATATTATATGGTGCGTGTTAATTGGGTCTTTGATGTATATGTCAAAAATTCCTTTAAAGATGTTTTTTATATCCATAAAGCCAATTATTTGGATTATTTTATTTACTTTTATTTTGCATTTATTTACGACACAAGGAAAAGTTATTTTTGAAGTTTGGAAGCTCAGTATTACATGGGAAGGATTGGCAAATGGTAGTTTTGTCTGTCTTAGATTGTTATTATTGATGTTTGGAGCATCTTTATTGACATTTACAACGCCACCACTTGTATTATCTGATGCTTTGGAAGATTTGATGAAGCCATTAAAAAGATTTGGCGTGCCTGCTCATGAATTGGCTATGATGATGACGATAGCACTTCGTTTTATTCCTACTTTATTGGAAGAAACGGATAAAATTATAAAAGCTCAAAAATCTCGTGGTGCTGATTTTATGACAGGAAATATCTTAAAAAGAGTCAAAGCTTTTATGCCAATATTGATACCATTATTTATTAGTGCTTTTCGCAGAGCAGATGATTTGGCTATGGCTATGGAAGCAAGATGTTATCATGGCGGAGTGGGTAGAACACGCTTGAAACAATTGAGTTTTGCCTCTAGAGATTATATAGCAATGACTGCTTTTATAGGGATTTTATTAATTTTGACAGTTATAAAAATAGTTTTTCCTCATATGGTATTATTTACTTTATAAAATTAAATATGTATAATCTAAAAGAACTAGTTTATTTTAAATGTATATAATAGACTAGTTCTTTTTTGAAGCGATAAAATAAAAAATTAAACGAGGATAGAAAATGAAATCTGAACATAAGGAAATGATGAAAGCTAGAAGACGTAATATAAAACTTACGCTTAGTTATGATGGAACAAATTATCATGGTTTTCAAAGACAGACTAAAGTTGTAGCTGTGCAAAATGTATTAGAGGGTGCATTATTTAAATTATTTGGCGATAGTATTGAGTTAGCGGCAGCAGGTAGAACTGATGCTGGTGTTCATGCTATAGGTCAAGTGGTGAATTTTTTTACTGATGGAACTATTCCTATTCAAAATGTAGTGCGTGCAGGAAATCGCTTGTTGCCAGATGATATAGTTTTATTAAAGGCAGAAGAAGCTGACCGTGATTTTAGTGCACTACATAGTGTAAAATCTAAAATTTATATTTATAAGGTTTTTGAAAATGAATTAGCAGACCCATTTATGAGTAGATTTTATTGGCATGTAAATAAAAAATTAAATTTAGAAGATATGCAAGAGGCTTTAAAATATATTGAAGGAGAGCATGATTTTTCCTCGTTTCGTTCTGCTGGCGGAAATGATACAAGCCCTATTCGTGAAATCTATGAAGCTAGTTGTACAAAAGAAAAGAATGTATATACTTTTAAATTTTGGGGCAGTGGATTTTTATATCATATGGTTAGAAATATCATGGGTTTGATGATAAATATTGGGCTTGGTAGAGTGGATAAACATGAAGTGCCAAAAATAATAGAGGCTAAAAATAGAGCTTTAGCAGGGAAGATGGCGCCAGCAAATGGCTTGTATTTGCAAAAAGTATATTATTGATAATATTTTGTTTAAACTGTGGATAATAAAGATGTAGAGGTATAAATGATAATTTTAATTGCAGGTGCTAGTCATACGGGGAAGACTTTGTTTGCACAAAAACTATTAGAAAAATATAAGTATCCTTATTTAAGTATAGATCATTTAAAGATGGGTTTGATTAGAAGTGGGCAAACTAATTTAACAGTGGAAGATGATGAGCAACTGACTAAATATTTATGGTCAATTGTTGTGGAAATGATAAAAACTGTTATTGAAAATAAACAAAATTTAATTGTTGAAGGCTGTTATATTCCAGCAGATTGGATTAGGTATTTTAAACAAAGATATTTAGAAGAAATAAAATATTGTTGTTTAATTATGAGTGAAGAATATATAAAAAATAATTTTAGTACGATAAAACAAAAAGCGAATATCATTGAAAAGCGTTTAGATGATAGTTATTGTACAAAAGAATTGTTGATAAAAGAAAATAAATGTAATTTAGAGATATGTAAGCAATATAATTATAAATATATATTAATTGATGAAAAATATAATATAAGTGATATATAAAAAAAGCAGTAGATTTATATTGAACTGCACCCCAAAAGTTGGACACAAAACAACTTTTGGAGGTGCAGTTTTTTTATGACTAAATACTCAAATGAATTTAA